>JAYGEA010000012.1:0-16327 GCA_046582635.1 Alphaproteobacteria bacterium | reverse complement strand
CGTCGTACCGTTGCGCTTGTAATCATGGGTCATGGTCCCGGCGCGGCCCTTCTTCATGGGCAAGCCGGGCTGGCTGCGGTCGAGGGCCTGGATCTGGCTCTTCTCGTCAACTGAAAGAACCAGCGCCTTGTCCGGCGGATTCAGATAAAGCCCGATAATGTCCACCACTTTCTCGGCAAACTTGGGATCGTTCGACAGCTTGAAAGTGGACACCAAATGCGGCTTCAAACCATGCTCGGCCCATATCCGCTGCACACTGGTGTGAGAGATGCCAACCGCCCTGGCCATGGTGCGGACACTCCAATGGGTCCCGTTGAACGGCGTCTCCCCCATCGTCTTCGTCAACACCTCCGCTTTCACCGCCGCGCCCAAGGGCGGCCGGCCCGAACCCCGGTCCCGATCCCGCAACAAGCCATCGACGCCTTCTTCAAGAAAGCGCGCCTGCCAGCGCCACACCGTCGGCTTACTCTTGCCCACTCGGCGCATGATCGACATGGTCCCCAGACGATCCCCGGACAAAAGCACAATCCGCGCGCGCCAGACATGCTTCTGCGGCGTATTCCGGTCCGAAACAAGCCGCTCCAAACGGACCCGGTCACCAGGACAAACCCAAATCAAAATGTTTGTTTTCATCCCTCAAGAATCACATACTTCTATCCATCAGGGAATCATTTAAACGTGACCGAACACTAGTGTCCTGCAGAACGTCTTGGTTGCTGCCAAAAGAGGCAGCCACGGCATAGCGGAGGTCCGTCGACATGTCCAGATACCGGCCGTGAATATGGCCGTCGCGCCCACGGTCATCTGGGCGTCCGTTGTTTTGCGGATTTTCCCACGGGGCTCGGTCTTTCCCGATGCCGTGCATTAAAACGTCCTTGACATAAGAATCGTGCGGGCTGGCCAGGCGTTTCCATTTTCAGCGGATAACCACTTCAAAACGACCTCCTTCATGGTTATATAAGGCCTGCGCGGGTTAGGCTTGGAGGCTCGCGCACGCGTTTTCCTGGGTCGCCTGCGGTGAAGTCGAAGCATGACGTATCTAATGGTTGCCGGTGGCCTGGTGCTGCTTTTGATTGGTGGTGATGTTCTGGTGCGCGGCGCCGTCACCCTGGCGCAACGCCTTGCCGTGCCGCCCCTGGTGATCGGTCTGACCGTGGTGGCCTTCGGCACGTCCTCGCCGGAACTGGTGGTCAGCCTGGATGCGGTCCTGAGCGGCGCGCCGGAGATTGCCATCGGCAATATTGTCGGCTCCAACATTGCCAATATACTGCTGGTTCTCGGCTTGCCCGCGATCATTTTTCCCATCACCTGCGACGTCAACGCCATTCGCCGCGACGGCGCCATCATGTTCGCGGTATCGGTGGGCTTCATCGCCCTGTGCTGGAGCGGCCAGCTGCTGGCCTGGCATGGCGCCATCATGACGTCGCTGTTGTGCGGTTATTTGACGTGGTCCTATTTCTCCAGCCGGGATGAGAACGTGGCCACGGCGGAGGCCATCGTGGATGAGATCGAGGGCATTTCGGCTCGGCCTCATTCCGCCTGGCTGTCCCTGACGTTCATCGTGACGGGCATCGCGGCCTTGGTCCTTGGCGCCGATCTGTTGATCAACGGTGGCGTTGCCATTGCCATGGCGGCCGGGGTCTCGGAAGCGACCATTGGCCTATCGCTGATCGCGCTCGGCACCTCATTGCCGGAGTTGGCCACGTCCCTGGTGGCCGCCATCCGCCGCCATGGCGATGTGGCGATCGGCAATGTCATCGGCTCCAATCTGTTCAATATTCTCGGCATCATGGGGATCACCTCCATGGTGCGGGTGGTGCCCATTCCGGAGCAGATTATCCATTACGATTTGTGGATCATGTTGTCGGCGGCAATTCTCGTGACGCCGTTCGTTCTGCGCGGCCGGCCCATCAGCCGGCGCTATGGCGCCTTCCTCACCTTCGCCTACCTAATTTATGTGCTCTCCCTCTATTATGGCATGTCGGGAATGCCTAAATCAGGGGCCAAGCAGGCAGCCCAACCGATACTCGAAAATCATTGTTCGCGAATACTTCCCAATTGCGGACAATTGTTGACATGAATTGGCGAATACCTATTTCAAAACGGTGCTTGATATTGTCCCATATTCACCGCAACACAGGCAGTAACTTGACCGCAACTGGGCGACTATCGTAACGGTGCCGGATATTGTACACAGCCCTTTGAGATTGCGCACGATTCTGTAACGTTTTAGTTACCTTTAGTTTATGCACTGGTATCATTGAGGACGCGATTTATTTTAGTGTTTAAAATCAAATGGTTATGATTTTGCCTATTTTTCGTGCAAAGAGGGCGGAGAGGCGGAATTCAGCCAATTTGGCCCTTTACCGATTGCCTTTCCCACATAGTTATCCACAAGAGGGGTGGATATCGGTCCCATATCATATCTTATTTGGCCAGAGACCATTGACGAATGGGAAAAGGCGCGGAAAATAGCGCCATGGCAAAGGCCGACAAACCGCGCGAACAAACCTTGGACCTGCCCGCCGACGCGGGCGCCGAGGAACGTTCCGGCGAAGGCATCGAGACCGGGCGCGAGGCGATCGGCGCGGCCTTGGTGACCATGCCCGGCGCCCCCGGTGTCTACCGCATGCTGGCGGAGAATGGCGAGGTCTTGTATGTCGGCAAGGCCAAGAATTTGAAGAACCGCGTGCGTAACTATGCCCAGCCCGCCGGGCTGAACACCCGCACCCTGCGCATGATTGCCGAGACCCGGGCCATGGAAGTGGTCACCACCCATACGGAGGTTGAGGCGCTGTTGCTGGAAAGCAACCTGATTAAGCGACTGCGCCCGCGCTATAACATCCTGCTGCGCGACGACAAATCCTTTCCCTTCATCCTGATCACCGCCGATCATGAATGGCCGCAACTGGCCAAGCATCGTGGCGCCCGCAACCGCAAAGGGGAATATTTCGGTCCCTTCGCCTCCGCGTCCTCCGTCAACCGGACCCTCAATACCCTGCAAAAGGCGTTTCCCCTGCGGTCCTGTTCCGACAGCATTTTCGCCGCCCGCACCCGGCCCTGCCTGCAATATCAGATCCGCCGTTGCGCCGGGCCCTGTGTCGGGCGCATTGACCCGGAAGCCTATGGCCAACTGGTGGCCGAGGCGCGGGATTTCCTCTCCGGCCGCAGCCGCGAGGTCCAGACGGGGCTGTCCCGGCGCATGGAGGCGGCCAGCGCCGATCTGGAATTCGAAACCGCCGCCGTCTACCGCGACCGCCTGCGCGCCCTGGCGCATGTGCAGGCCCACCAAGGCATCAATGTCGCCAGCGTGGCCGAGGCGGACGTTATCGCCATCCATATGGAAGGGGGGCAGAGCTGTATTCAGGTGTTTTTCTTCCGGGCCGGGCAAAACTGGGGCAACCGGGCCTATTTTCCCTCGCACGGCAAGGATCGCACCCCGGGGGAGGTTCTGGGCGCCTTCATGGGGCAATTCTATGATGACAAGCCGCCGCCCCGGGAAATCCTGCTGAATGTGTGGCCGGAATACCATGAACTGATCGTCGAGGCCCTCGGCGTCAAGGCCGGGCGCAAGGTCCGCCTGCATCGTCCCGAACGGGGCCAGCGGCGAGAGTTGGTCGGCCACGCCGAAACCAATGCACGGGAAGCCCTGGCCCGCCGCCTGGCCGAGAGCGCCTCGCAACGCCGCCTGCTGGAAGCGGTGGCGGAACTGTTCGACCTGGACGGCCCGCCCCGGCGGATCGAGGTTTATGATAACAGCCATATCTCGGGCACGGACGCCATCGGCGCCATGATCGTGGCCGGGCCCGAGGGCCTGCAGAAGAACGCCTACCGCAAGTTCAACATCAAGGATGAAAATATTACCCCCGGCGACGATTTCGGCATGATGCGGGAGGTGCTGAAGCGGCGGTTTTCGCGGTTGTTGAAAGCCCAGGCGGCGGCGGAGAGCGGTGAAGATGACAGCAGAGGCGGCGGCAACGACGGCAGTGGCGGCAGCGGCGAAGATGCCCGCGTGGCCGGCGAATGGCCGGATCTGGTGCTGATCGACGGCGGCCTGGGTCAATTGTCGGCGGTGCGCGAGGTTTTCGCGGATCTTGGCGTCACGGGCGTCGCCCTGGCGGCCATTGCCAAGGGCCCGAACCGCAATGCGGGTTTGGAACGCATTTTCCTGCCCGACAGGCCGGAGATTGCCTTGGAACCGCGCAGCCCGGTTTTGTATTTCCTGCAACGGCTGCGGGACGAGGCGCACCGTTTTGCCATCGGCACCCACCGGGCGCGCCGGGCCAAGCGCATGGACCGCTCCACCCTGGACAGTATTCCGGGTGTCGGGCCGGGGCGGAAACGGGCGTTGTTGAACCATTTCGGCTCCGCCCGGGCGGTCGAAACCGCCGGCCTGACGGATCTGGAAACTGTCACGGGCATTTCCAAGGGCGTGGCGCGGCGCATTTATGATTTCTTTCACCCGGAAGGCTGAGGCGGTGCTTTCGCCATGTCCCGAAATCCTTATACTTGGCCGGCCGGCCCACATCGCGGCCCGGTTCGCGGCCTGGATAGTGATTTGAAAGCATGCTGACCACCATACCCAACCTATTGACGTTGTCGCGTATCCTGGCCATTCCGGCCTTGATCGGCGCCTTTTATCTATCCACGCCCCTGTCCAACTGGCTGGTCTTCGGCATCTTCACCGCCGCCGGCATCACCGATATCCTGGATGGCTATTTCGCCCGCAGCCTGGGCGAAGAAAGCGGCCTGGGCAAGTTTCTCGACCCGGTCGCCGACAAGCTTCTGGTTGCCGCCACGCTGTTGATGCTGGTCTATGTGGGTCGTATTGGGGAATGGACCATTCTGCCCGCGGTGGTCATCTTGTGCCGGGAGATCCTGGTTTCGGGCCTGCGCGAGTTCCTGGCGGAACTGCGGGTCAGCGTGCCGGTCAGCCGGGTCGCGAAGTGGAAGACCGCCGTGCAGATGGTCGCCATTGGCTTCCTGATCGTCGGCGATGCGGGCTGGGATATGATCCCCTGCATGGAAATCGGCCGCGCCGGGATGTGGATTGCCGCCGTGGTCACCATCTACACCGGCTATGACTATCTGCGCGCCGGGCTGATACATGTCACGGCGGCAAATCCAGGCAAGGACGGATCGTGAAAGTCCTCGGGCTAACCGGGTGGAGCGGGGCGGGCAAGACCACCTTGGTGACCAAACTGATCCCCGCGCTGACGGCGCGGGGCCTGAGGGTCTCCACCATCAAGCATGCCCACCACAGCTTTGACGTGGACAAGCCGGGCAAGGATTCCCACCGCCATCGCGAGGCCGGCGCAACAGAGGTTCTGATCAGTTCCGCCGCGCGCTGGGCCCTGATGCACGAAAACCGCGATGATGACGAACCGGGGCTGGAGGCGCTGCTGGCCCATATGACGGCGGTCGACCTGGTGCTGGTGGAAGGCTTCAAAAGCGAGGGCCACGACAAGATCGAGGTGCATCGCCGCGGCCTGGAAAAACCCCTGCTGTGCCGCGCGGACCGCAGCTTCATTGCCCTGGCCGCCAACTATCAGCCCGACGATCTGAACATTCCCCTGCTTGACCTGGATGACGTGGCAGCGGTGGCCGATTTCGTCACCGACTATTGCAACGCCGACTATTGCCGCTCTGGGGAGTTGGCGTCGTGAACAAATTGGCCGACAATTGCTTCAATCAGGTCGAGGATCTGATGACCACGGCCCGGGCCCTTGAAATCATGCGGCAAAGCATTGTCACGGTGACCCGGGACCGATTGGAGAGTGTCCCCCTGCACCAGTCGCTGGGCCGCATCCTGGCCGAGGATGTGATCTCCGGCCTGGACGCCCCGCCGCACGACAATTCCGCCGTGGACGGCTATGCCATGCGCCACGGGGATCTGGCCGCGAATGGCCCCACGAGCCTATCCATTCAGGGCCGTTCCGCCGCCGGACATCCCTTTGCGCGGCCCTTGGAAGCCGGCCAAACCGTGCGCATATTCACCGGCGCCGTCATGCCGCAAGGCGCCGATACGGTGGTGATGCAGGAGGATGTGTCGGCAACCGCCCACCGGATCACCCTGCCGCCGGGTTTGCAATTGGGCGCCAACCGCCGGCTGCGGGGCGAGGACACGAAACGTGGCGATGTGGTGTTGGCGCGGGGTCAGCGCCTGCGGCCCCAGGATCTGGGTCTGGCCGCGTCAGTTGGCCTGGGGGCGTTGACCCTGTATCGGCGATTGCGGGTGGGGGTGTTTTCCAGTGGCGATGAATTGGCCAAACCGGGCGTCCCGGGCGCCCCGCCCGCCCAATTGCCATCCGGCGCGGTCTATGACGCCAACCGCTATATTCTCGCCGCCCTGGTCAGAGGTCTCGTCGCCGAGGTTTCCGATCTGGGCATTCTGCCCGATGATGCCACGGCCGTGCGCGAGGGCCTGGGCGCGGCGGCGGCGGAGCACGATTTGTTGCTGACCTCGGGCGGGATATCGGTTGGCGATGAGGATCATGTGCGCGGCGCGGTGGAGGCGCTGGGCCATTTGAACTTCTGGAAGGTGGCGATCAAGCCGGGCCGGCCGTTGGCGCTGGGTCAGATCGGCGATGCGGCCTTTGTCGGCCTGCCGGGCAATCCGGTGGCGGCCATGGTTTGCTTCCTGCGCTTTGCCCGGCCGCTAATTCTGGGCCTGGCGGGGGCCTCTGATCTGGAACCGGTGTTGTACCGGGTCACCGCCGGTTTTGACTACGAAAAAAAGCCCGGCCGGCGGGAATGGCTGCGCGCCCGTCTGGAACAGGGCGAAAATGGCGCGCCGTGCGCGATGCTGTTCCGGCCGCAAGGATCCGGCATCATCAATTCCCTGGTGCGGAGCCATGGCTTGGTGGAAATTGGCGAAGATGTAACAAATATAAAGGCGGGCGAGGCGGTGGATTTTCTGCCCTATAACGAGGTGGCCTCATGAAGGTGCTGTATTTTGCCTGGCTGCGCGACCGGGTCGGGGTATCGGAAGAAATGGTCGACCCACCCATCGAGGTCACGACCGTGGGCGAACTGATGGCCTGGCTGGCGCAACGCTCTGCCCGCCATGGCGAGGCCTTCGCCGATCCCGCCATCGTGCGCTGCGCCATCAATCAGGACTATGCCAAGGCTCATGAAAGCTTCAGCCGGACCGACGAAATTGCCTTTTTCCCGCCGGTGACCGGGGGCTGAAGCCATGATCAAGGTACAGCGGGAGGACTTTGACGTGGGCGCCGAGCTGGCCGCCCTCAGTGCCGGGCGTGGGCAGGTGGGCGCCGTCGCCTCCTTCATCGGGCTGGCGCGCGATGTGGCGGGGCCGGGCGAGCGATCCGCCATGACCCTGGAACATTATCCGGGCATGACCGAAAAGCAGCTTGGCCAATTGGAGGCCGAGGCCCTGGCACGCTGGCCCCTGGACCGGGTGCTGATCATTCACCGCCATGGCCGCCTGCTGCCGGGCGACCGCATCGTTCTGTGCGCGGCGACATCGTCGCATCGGGACGCCGCGTTCGAGGCCTGCGCATATTTGATGGACTGGCTGAAAACCAAGGCACCGTTCTGGAAATTGGAAGAGGTTGGCGACCAATCGAGCTGGGTCGCGGCCAAGGATACGGACGAGGCGGCGGCGGCTAAATGGACGAAAAACAAATAACAACGACTAACATCGCGTAAGAGGAAACCAACATGGCTTACCAAGCATTTGATCTGACCGGCAAGGTCGCCCTGGTGACCGGGCGCAACAGCGGTATCGGTCTGGGCTTTGCCGAGGCCATGGCCCAGGCCGGCGCGGATGTCTGTGTCTGGGGCACCAATCCGGACAAGAATGCCGCTGCCTTGGAACAACTACAAAGCCACGGCGGCAAGGCCTCGGTGCAAATATGCGACGTCAGTGATCCGGCAGCGGTCAAGGCCGCGTTTGCCGAGACCCTGGCGAATTTCGGCCGGGTCGACAGCTGCTTCGCCAATGCGGGTATCTCGGGCCGGGGCGATCAGTCAAATTTCACCGACATGCCGGTGGAGGAATGGCGCCGGGTCACCGCCGTAAACCTGGACGGCGCCTTCTTTACCCTGCAGGCGGCGGCCAAGCATATGACGGAACGGGACGGCGGCGGCCGCGTGGTGGGCACGGCCTATCTTTCCGCCATCGAGGGCGCGCCGCGGGGCATCCATTACGCCGCCACCAAGGGCGCCCTGGTTTCCATGATGATCTCCCTGGGCGTGGGATTGGCCCGCTATGGCATCACCGCCAACACCGTCATGCCCGGCTGGATCGAAACGCCCATGACCGAAAAAACCTTCAACTGGGACAAGTTCGAAGCAGCGGTGAAACCGCGCATTCCCCAGCGCCGATGGGGCACCAAGGAGGATTTCGGCGGCGTCGCGGTTTATTTGGCTTCCGACGCCTCGGCCTATCACTCCGGTGATACCTTCATCATCGACGGCGCCTATAACAAGTTCTGACATGGCGGAAAAACTGATCGACCTCGACAGCCTGCGGCCGCTGTTTCAGCCCCGCTCCATCGCCATTCTGGGCGCCTCCACCGATCCCTTGAAGATCGGTGGCCGGCCCGTGGCCGAACTGCTGGCCAAGGGCTATGACGGCGCCATCTATCCGGTCAACCCCAATGCCGAGACCTTGCAAGGGCTGACGGTTTACGCCAACGTCAAGGATATCCCCGGCGCGGTGGACCTGGCCATTTGCGCCGTGCCGGGCGCCCTGGCGCCGCGGGCGCTTGATGATTGCATCGAAAAGGGCGTCGGCGGGGTGATCATGTTCACCTCCGGTTTCGCCGAGATTGGCGGCGATGGGCCGGCCCAACAAGCGGCCATGGCGGCGCGGGCCCGAGAAGGTGGCATCCGCCTGATGGGGCCGAACTGCATGGGTATCGTCAATTTCCGCACCAACGCCGTCGCCACCTTTCACCCCGTCTTCGCCAATCCCATCCATCCCGGTCCCATCGGTCTGGTCAGTCAGTCGGGCGCCTTCGGCGGGCTGTCCTATACCCTGGCCATGGAGCGGCGGCAGTCGTTCTCCTACATGCTGACCACGGGCAACGAGGCGGACGTGGACGTGGCCGATTGCCTGGCCTTCCTCGCCCAGGATCCCGATACGCGGGTCATCCTGTTGTACATGGAGGGTTGCCGCGACGGTGCAAAATTTATCGAGGCGTTGGAGCTGGCGCGGAGCAACCGCAAGCCGGTGGTGGCGATCAAATTGGGCCGCACCCCGGCCGGCGCGGCGGCGGCGGCCTCCCACACCGCCGCCCTGGCCGGCGAGGACCGGGTGATCGACGCCATTTTCCGCCAATACGGCGTCTACCGGGCCCATTCCATCGAGGAATTCTTCTCCATCGGTTGTGCCGTCGCCGTCTCCGCCCTGCCCAAGAACGACCGCATCGGCATGTTGACGGTCTCGGGCGGGGTCGGCGTGCTGATGGCGGACGATGCCCAGGGCCGCGGGCTCGACGTGGCCAAGCTACCGCAGGGCACCCAGGACAAAATTCGCGAGATGGTACCCTTCGCCGGCACCGGCAATCCCATCGATGCCACGGGCCAGGTGATCAACGATAAGACCCTGTTGACGCGCATTCTGGCCTTGGTGCTGGCGGAAGGGGATTATGGCAGCTTCATCTGCTTCCAGGGTTTGGGCGGGCGCAACCCGGAATCCCGCGAACGTATGCAGCAGGCCTGGTCGGAACAGCGCCAGGCCCACCCGGATACGGTTTTTGCCGCCACCGGTTTCTCCTCGGACGAATTCACCCGTTCCATGGAGGCTATCGACATCATGGATTTCGAGGAACCCACCCATGCCACCCGCGCCATCGCCGCGTTGAGCCATTTCGGCGGCTATTTCGCGGCGGAGCGGCAAACCCCTCGCCTTGGCCCGCCGGCGCGGGATTTGCCCGGTGAAGGTGCTGGGGGGAAACTGCACGAAGTGGCGGTGTTGGATCTGTTGCGCGATGCGGGCCTGCCCATGGTCGATGCCCGCCTGTGCGCCGATGCCGATGCCGCGGCCAACTCGGCGGCGGCGATCGGCTACCCGGTGGTGCTGAAGATCGTCTCGGCGGATATCTTGCACAAGACCGAGATCGGCGGCGTCGCCCTTAATCTGGCTGATGCAGCCGCGGTGCGCGCCGCCTTTGCCCAGGTCACCGCCCGCGCCATGGCGGCCGCGCCCGACGCGGAAATCGCCGGTTGTCTGGTGGCACCCATGGTAAGCGGCGGCGTGGAGGCGATTTTGGGCGTGCAGAACGACCCGGTGTTTGGCCCGGTGGTGATGTTCGGCCTGGGCGGGATTTTCGTCGAAGTGCTGGAAGACGTCACCTTCCGCGCCGCGCCGTTCGACGTGGCTGAGGCCCGGCGCATGATCCGCGAGATCAAGGCCTACAAAATCCTGCAAGGCGTCCGCGGCCAGCCGCCCGGCGATGTGGAGGCCCTGGCGCAAGCCCTGTCGGATTTATCATTATTCGCGGCTGCCCACGGCGGGCGGATTGAGAGCCTGGATCTGAACCCGTTCCTGGTTCTGCCCATGGGTCAGGGTGTGATGGCCCTGGATGCGGTGTTGGAACTGCGGTAGCGATTGCGCGCTGGCGCCCGCCGCTTACGCCCGCCGACCTTGCGCAAAGGAGATGGCGATGATCGGTGCGGCGATCAGCCCGACGATCAACAGCAGGTGCAGGGCATCCACCAGCCCGACGCCCATGGCGGCATGGGCCATCATGACCAGCACGGCAAGGGTCATCACGCCGGCGACCATGATCATGGCCGGCAGGCCGTGGGTCATGTTCGACAACCAGACCATCAGGGCCGCCGTGGCCAAAATGACAATGGCCGCGCCAAGGACGAAGTCAACGACCATGTCGCGCCCTTTCGTGCCCGGGTATGTTCATTCTTGTCATAATCATTAACGGCAGGTTAGCACGAAGTCCCGCCGAAAATCAAATCGGGCTCACATTCAGGTGATACTTCCAGCGATGGCTGCCTTGGTCTCGCGGCGAAAACGGGCCACGAACAGGGCGCCCACCACGAACAGACCCACCGCCATGCCGGCCCAGATGGCCTGGCCGCCGTGGCCTAAATAGATGCCCAAATAATACCAAGCGACGTTGATAAAGACCTATTGAGACGCCATTCGGAGGTTTTCGGGTAGGAGCGTGGGCCGCCGCGATACGGGATATCGTTAGGCGTGCGCGATCGCCATCCGAAAGCCTCCGAAAGGCGCCTTCGGTCGTCTCCCAGGTCCCTCGGATGGCGTCGTGAAGCCTTGATGATGTCCCACATCACCTGCGGCTTCACTCCTACCCGAGGGGCCTGGGAGACGATCTCAATTGGTCTTTATCAATGTCGCTTGGTATAAGCCGCCACCGGCAGGCCCAGGCCGCCATAGCCCAGCACGGCGATCAACATGGGGGTGGCCGTGTCTTTCAGGCCGCGCAGGGCCCCCATCATGGTCACCTGGGCGCCGTCGGCGAACTGAAACACGGCGGCCACGGCCAGAAAACCCACCGCCAGACGGGCGGTCACGGGCGCCGCCTCGCTGTCCAGGAACAGCTCCACGATGGCGGGGCCCAACCACCAGAAGGCCATCGCCGGCAGGCACATGACCAGGCAGCCCAGGCCAGCGGCGGCCCAGCCCGACCGCGCCGCCGCCAGGTGATCACCGGCGCCGGTGGCCCAGCCCACGCGCACGGTCGCGGCGCGGGAGATACCGTTGGGGATCATATAGGAGATGGCGCAGCATTGGACGGCGATGGCGTGGGCGGCGAGCGATTCGGTCCCCAACAGCCCCATCAACAGGGCGGCGGCGGTGAACAGGCCAATCTCGGCCAGCGCGGCGATGCCGATGGGCAGGCCGACGGTGATGATTTCCCAAAACTGGCTCCAATCCGGCCGCCAGAAACGCCCCAACAGACGGTAGCGCCGCAACCGCCGATCCATCAGCGCGTAGGCGCCCAGGGCCCCGAACATGAGGATTGCAACCACGGCCGTGGACGCCCCGGCGCCTGACAAACCCATGGCTGGAAAGCCAAAGTGCCCGAACATCAGGGCATAATCCGCGATGCCGTTGATCCCGATGCCCCCGATCACCAGCACCATTGAGGGCCGGGGCCGGCCATGGGCGGTCATGAACGAGGCCACGACAATATAGCCCAGAAACGGGATGAAGCCCGGCGCCAGATAGCGGAGATATTCCTGAGCCATGGCAGCAAGAACCGGGTCTTGACCCAGGGCTTCCAGCACCGCGCCCGCATGCCACAGAGCCACCAGACAGGGGATGGCGACGACTAATGCGACCCAAAACCCTTGCCGGACGGCCCGGCGCACCATACGGAAACGCCGGGCTCCGATGTGCTGGGCCAGGATCGCCGTGAGCGAGCCAACAGCCCCATGGCCCCCATGTCGAACAGCCAATAATAATGGTTTGCCAACGCCCCGGCCGCCAACGACTGGGCCCCCAGCCAGCCCATCATGACAACATCCGTGGTCACCATGGCGATATGGGACAGCATTGTCAGGGCAATGGGTGCTGCCAGGCCGACAATCGCGGCGGTCTCCCCCCGCCATTCGGCCAGGCCACCGAAGGTTGACGTGGAGGTGTAGGACGTAACTTTCATGCGATCAATCTTCGCAAAACGGGGTCATGAAACAAATGTGCGCCGGGGCGATAGGTGTTCGTGATGATGGCGGAAGGGCGCACGATGGGCGCCGGCCCGGGGCAGCTACGGTCTTTGCTGCAAATATCCGGTGCGCGATCTCATGGGCGGGTTATAGGGCAGGTCATCTGTCCAGGCAAGCTGGCGGCAATATCCTGAAACCGCCGCCATATATGGATCTCAGGCGCCAGGCAGTAATGCCTGGGCGCGGTGCCGCAGATCGTCGGCGATGCGGGAGGGCCGCCGGGCATCCAAGTCCAATTGAACGCCGAACTGGCTCAGGCTGGCGATCTCCGCGCCCGTCGCGGCATGGCGCATGCGGTGGCAGAAACGCACGGAAGAGCCGCCCATTTGGGCAATGCAGCTGTCCATGTCGAGCATGTCGCCGGGCTTGGCCTGGGCATGGAAGACCAACTGGAATTCGAAGGTGGAAAGGCCAATTCTGTTTTGCGTCATGTATTCGGGCGTCATGCCAAAGGCCGACATGATGAAACTGTTGGCCGTGGAAAAGCGGTGTATGTAGCCGGGTAGGGACAGATTGCCGGCCCAGTCGGCCTCGCCCGGGCGCGCCACGTCGCGCAGGGAAGGAACCCAGGCGGCCTCTTCGCCGGGTATGGGGCGATCCTCGCGTTCATCGCCATCCCAGGCAACGGTTGGCCCGGACAGGGATACGCCCGCCAGAGTTTGTTGCATGGTGGTGCAAAGGGCGCCCGTCTCGGCATTGAATAGTTTGTGGGCAATGGTCGGCCGCTTGCCGCCGGCGATCAAGGCCGTCTCCACCTTGTAGATATCACGGTTTCGCAATTCGGCCTTGTAGTGGGTCAAGGCTTCGACGGTTCGCGCGGTGCCCGGGTCAACGCCGGCATCATGCAGGAAGCGCCATGCCGCCGCCTCGAACTTTTCGTAGTAATAGGCCACGGTGAAATGTTCGGTGGCATCAACTTCCCAGGTGGCCACGTCACCGCGGAAGGTTTCGCTGTATCCTGTCACGCCCATCCCCTCAACTGTACCCTCAACGGTTTCTTCAACCAATGCTGCAACAATTCCCTCAGGGCGCCGGTTTGATGTTCCGCACCTTGGCTTCCAAGGTATCGAGAAAGGCATCCAGGTCGCCGGCCACGGTGCGTACGGAAGCGGCGAAATCGGACCGCTGGGTCAGGGACATGGAAATGCCCTCGATCACCACATCGACAACCCTGACCGCGCCAAGGCGCTCCCGCAGATGCCAGAACACCTTGACCGGGTCGCCTCCCGGTCGTTGAATGCGCGTGGCGACCACGGCCCAGCCGCGGTCGTCGATGCTCTCGCCCATGACGACGAATTTCTCACCCGCATAGTTACCGAACCGAGCGGCATAGGAATTGACGATATAATCTTCAAACAGCTTCAGATAGCGCCGGCGCTGGGTGAAATCGGCCCGCCGCCAGTAACGGCCAAGGGCAAAGCGGGCAATACCCTTCAGGGCGAAACTTTGATTGAAGAGATGGCGGAAGCGGCGGGTTTTTTCGGGCCCGCTCAAGGTCTTGTCCGACAACATGGCGACCGCGGCATCGCCCAGGGATTTGATCAGACCCTTGGCCTCGCCAGGTTCCAGCGGCCGGCTGGATGATGCCGCCCACGTGGTGCCGGCCGTCGGCGGCGCCGTGGCCAGAAGGACCACCGCCAAACCCGGTCCAAGCCGGCGTAGCAAGTTGCGGCGGCTCAGTTTCCGACGGCACGGCTCACGACGGCGAAAATTCACGTGGTCAAGCCTATTGCTTGACGACGGACGAGACACGCTCGGCTTTGTTGTCTTCCTCGAACTCTTCCGACATTTCCGGCAGCGGGTTTGCCGGTCCGCGGCCATTGCCGATTTCCGAGACACGGTACTGCCGGTACAGGCTGCGGACCGTGGCGTAAAAGTCGATGGCGCCGCGCTCAATCTCGTCAAAACTCTCGATGTTCCGGGACCGGGTATCGACGGCGCGGATCGCCCCTCGTCCGGCGGAAAAGGCAAACCGGATTTCCTTGCGGACAAGGTAGTTGACCGGATTGATGTAGAAATTGATGGTCAAACCAACAGCATCCCGGACGTTGGACGGCCCCAGCAGCGGCAACATCAAATAAGGACCTGGCGAGACGCCCCAAACCGCCAGGGTCTGGCCCATGTCTTCACCATGATAGGCAATGCCGGCTTCAGGATTGTTGGCGTTGTCGCCCGCCGCGACATCGTTCAAGCCCAGGGGACCGACGAAAGTATTGGTCGCAAACCGGCCGAAACTGTCGCCGGCCCGGCCCATTTCGCCTTGCAGGATGTCATGGATAAAAATATTCGGCGTTTCCAGATTATTGACAAAGCTGCGCACGCTGTTGCGCGCATGGTCGGGCAGGGCGCCGCGGTAAATCTCCGCCACCGGGCGCAGGAACAGATGATCAAGGCCCCGGTTGACTTCAAAGACATAGCGGTTCAACGGTTCTAGCGGATCATTGGCTTCCTTGAAGGCCGCCATGGCCTCCCTGTCATTGGCGGGCGGCGGCGTGGCGCAACCGGTCGCGGCCACCAGCGCGGCCAGGGCGGCAAGCAAAATTTTCGTGCGCATGACCAAAGCATTGGCATTGGTGTGTTCTGTCATGGATAACCCCCAATTGGCCCAACCATTTCCCGCCACGCCACAAGAGAAATTCCCCCACGGGAAACGCTGTCGTGCAAACCAAATTCTAGCGAAGCGAATTCGCAAAACACCATGTACATCGGTAATACCGCACCCCTAGAAATACGCAGCGTTATCGGCCGCTCCAAGATCATTGGCTCAACCCTGATTTAGCGCCAGGACTGTAACCATTGTCTTAACAATAGGATAGTCAATTTCAGACTTCTATCGTAAACCGCCAATCGCCGTACAAACGCAAGCCACTCCTGCAGGCTAATCCACACCGTACCAAAGCTTGCCATAGCCCGTCCCGGTCCGCCGCGGCCTTTTACGGCGGTCCGGCCGCCGATACTTTGATTCACTAACCACAACCAGAACAGCACCTTCGAACTTGGTACCACAAGCTATGCTCGTTGGCCAGATTTGCACCGCGAATTGTATCGAATTCGACACGGGTGTAGCAATTCAGTACTGGCTTCGTGACTTTAGTCGGACGTATTCCAGGTCTGCAAATAACCGGATACGGCCATTTCTTTAGTCCATCAAACTGCTTCTACACATTTTGGACCCTTGGATGAGCCGTGATCTATAGTATAAATTAAATCTAATGTACAGATTGCCGACGACTTGATAAACGCACTAACTGCGATTCAGTTCGTGGTCGAAAAATATATACTAGAGCGGATTTGATTTATTCAGAGTCGCTTTGAGGATTCCGAAAATTTTGACTTTGTGATTCCCTTCTTGCTGAATCGCAAGGAGATGATGATGTCCCATAGTTTTGGCGCGGATTTGCGTTCGCGGGTGATTTTGGCCATTTCGGAAGGCCTGTCGACGCGCAAGGCGGCGGCCCGTTTTGGCATTGGCGTTGCGACCTCCGGAGAATGGTATCGCCGCTACCGGGACCATGGCGAGACGGTGGCCCGCAAACGGGGGCAGCCGCCTGGCTCGAAGCTTGATGCACATGAAGCCTTCATTCTCGAGTTGGTCGAGCAGACGCCGGATATCAGCCTCGAAGAAATCGCCGAGCGGCTACTGGCTGAT
>JAYGEA010000072.1:0-13362 GCA_046582635.1 Alphaproteobacteria bacterium | reverse complement strand
GCCTCCAAACAGCGTTCCAAATAGGCCCGCGGGGAATCCCCGCCGCTGGCAAATGCGGCCACGGCATCATGGAACCGCAAGGCCGGTGCCGACGTTGGATCATAATTGCCCATCTAATTCTCCTCGCCGGCAACACCGGCCGCGCGTAATGCGGAAATTTCGCTTTCATTCAGGCCCAGTTCGGCCAGGATTTCGTCGGTATTTTCGCCCAAGCCCGGCGCGGGGCGCGGATGGAGGCTGGCGTGGCGCCGAAGTTGGCGGCATGACGGGCCTGGCGCACGGAGCCGGCCTTGGGATGTTGGCTCTGCTGGATCACTTCGCTGGCCAAAATCTGCGGATGCGCGATCAATTCCGTGCGGGTCAGCACCGGGGCGCAGGCCACGCCCTCGGCCTCCAGGCGGTCCAGCCAATGGGCGTTGGTATTGGTTTCCAGCACGCCTTGGGTCAGGGCCACCCGCGTGTCGAAATTCTTGTCGCGCTGGGCCGGAGAGTTGAAGCGGGGATCATCCAGCCAATGGGGCTGCTCCAGGGCGCGGGTCAGGCCGGCCCATTGCCCATCGGTCATGACGGACACCGCCAAATGGCCATCGGCGGTGGCGTAGATCAGATCGTTGAAGGCCGAGACGCCGGTCTGGGGAAAGGGCCGCTCGACAAATGTTTGCCCGCCCATGTCCGTGGACCACAGAAACTGTACCATGGCGCCCAGCATGGACAGGGTGATGTGCTGGCCTTGCCCGGTGCGTTCCCGGGCCAGCAGGGCGGCGGTAATGGCCTGGCTGGCGGTTAATGCCGTGACTTTGTCGGGCACCACGGTACGCACCAAACGGGGCCGTAAATTGTCGCCGCCGCCCTGCACCGAGGCCAAGCCGGAGACCGCCTGAATGATCGGGTCGTAATCCGGTTTGTGAACATAAGGCCCCACCGCGCCGAAACCGGATAGGGAGACATAGATCAATTTGGGCCATTTGCCGCGCAGGTCAGCTTCACCAATGCCCAGGCGGTCCACCACGCCGGGGCGGAAATTCTGCACCAGGACATCCGCCGACCCTGCCAGCCTGTGGAGCACTTCGCGGCCCTCGGGCTGTTTCAAATCCAGGGTGATGGAACGTTTGTTACGGTTGTTGTTCAGGAACGAGGCGGAAAATCCGCCCGCCTGGTTGGCCGTGGCCCGCACGTGATCGCCACGGCCGCGAACCTCGACCTTGATCACATCCGCACCCTGGTCACCCAATAGCATGGTCGCGAAAGGCCCGGCGATCATGGTGGTCAGATCGATAATCTTGTAACCGTCGAGTGGTCCCGCCACCTAAAATCCTCGATTTTTCCGCCATTGCCGCGCCAAATTGAGTTCGGGGAGATTTTGCCTAATTTCGCCCGCCGTGGCAACCGATGCCGGCAACCAAAGTCAAAATTTACCGGTGCTGAATTTTCCCAGGCGGCAAATATTTCCCCCCGCGCTTGCAACCCTCCCGCTACGCATTTTTGAAAACCAAATTTTATCAATGACTTACGGCCATGTGTCGGGGACGGTTAGTTGGCACGCTTCTTGCTTTTATGGGGGTAGGCGCAAAACGCGCTGGTCCGCAGAAGCGGGTTTACCTAAGAAATGGGAATAAAGTCATGGTACTTTCAGTCAACACAAACGTTGGCGCTATGCTGGCGCTGCAGAACCTCAACAAGACCAATTTGGCGATGGAGGCGACGCAGCTAGCCATCACTACCGGCCTTCGGGTCCGGGATCGTGGCGCCGGGGACGAAGGGGGTGATGGTCATGCTCATTGGACCAGAATCTCCGCTTGCAAGGCGCCCGCCGCCTTGATGGTTTGCAGGATGGCGATCAGGTCGCGGGGGCCGACGTCCAGGGCGTTCAGGCCATCGACCAGGTCGCGCAGATTTACGCCGGGTTTCAGCATGGTCAGACGTTTGTCGCTGCCGTCGTCGATTTCAATTTCGCTGCGGTCGACCTTTGCGGTTTCGCCGGCCTGGGCGAAGGCGCCACGCTGGGAGACCTGTTCGCTTTCGGTCACGCGGACGGTCAGATTGCCTTGCGCCACGGCCACTTCATTGACCCGTACGCCGCCACCCATGGCGATGATACCCGAGGCTTCGTCGATCACCACGCGGGCGGTTTGATCGGGTTCGACCACCAATTGTTCAATCTCCACCAGCAGGTCGAACATGCGGCCCTTGTATTCATCGCCCGGCACCAGATCGATGGTGGTGGAGTCCAGCGGCCGGGCCACGGGGTGTCCAAAATGGGCATTGATAGCCTGGGCGACACGCCGCGCGGTGGTCAGATCAGGGTTGCGCAGGGCGATGGAGGAGGTTTCCAGGCTGGCCAGCTCAAACGGGACTTCCCGCTCGATGATGCCGCCGTTGGAGATGCGGCCGCCCGTGGGAACACCTTGGGTCACTGTGCCGCCTTCGCCCTTGGCGACGAAGCCGCCGATGGCGACGGGGCCTTGGGCCACGGCATAAACTTCGCCGTCGGCGCCCAACAACGGCGTGACCAGCAACATGCCGCCCTGCAAGTTGGAGCTATCCCCCATGGTGGAAACCACCACATCCAACCGGGTGCCGATCCGGGCGAAGGGGCGCAGCGCGGCGGTAACGATCACGGCGGCGACGTTTTTGGTGTTCAGATCGGCGTCCCGCGTATTCACCCCCAGACGCTCCAGCATGGCCTCCAGGCTTTGCTTGGTGAAAGGGGCATTGCGCAGACTGTCGCCGGTGCCGTTCAGGCCCACGACCAGGCCGTAGCCGATTAGCAGGTTGTCACGAATGCCTTGGAAATCAGCGATATCCTTGATGCGGGAGGCGGAATGGGCTGGATTGAACGTCGCGGCAAGCAACAGGGCAACAAATCCCAAAATGGCGCCCAAAATGGTGCCCAGCCTGGTTACGCTGGATCGTTGGTTCGGGATTGGTTCGGGATACGCGTACATTTTTTCCATTTCTGCTCTGAGCTGTGGCCGTCCGACCCAGTCGATTTTATGACGCGGTTCGCGCCGCTTCTGCCCTCTATCATGCGAAAAACATGCCAACTGGCGAAAATAATATAATCAAGCAATATCAGTATGTTACCATCTAGAGTGCGAAATATTGGCGGTTTCGGGGGAAATTTCTGCCGAGCTGCCGGCGCATCTTGCCGTAAACTTTCTGCCCCCCCGGCGGGCGGGGCCATACAGGCTTAACCATGTCTTAACGACGTAGGTTCATGGTAAAGCTATCGGATAAGGCCTTGGCCGACCGAAAGGAATGCGCGGACATGAAAATTTCGGGCTCTGGCTCCATTCGCTCAGGCGCTACGCGGCGTGCCGGCCGCAAGGGCGGTGCCGGCGGCAGCGCGACTTTCTCTATCGAAGGTACGGGCGGCGCGGAAGCGGTCGCGCAAACCGGCGCGGCGTTGGCGGTGGCCGGCGTTGGATCCCTGCTCGGCCTTCAAGAAGTGCCCGATGCAACCGAACAACGGCGCCAGGCCGTGCTGCGCAGCACCGATATTCTTGATGAATTGCAGCAATTGCGGCTGGGATTGCTGACGGGCAGTGTGCCGAAGCAACGACTACAGCGTCTGATGAAGCTGTTGCGTGACCGGCCCGGCGGCTACGCCGATCCCCGGTTGGACGGCATTGTTGCTGATATCGAGGTCCGTGCGGCGGTGGAACTGGCCAAATTGGAGCTGACCGAAGCGGCCCGTAAATAGCCCAGCCCCATGCTCCTCCTCATGTTGCATCTCACGTCAGCGTGATGGCATCTCAAATTCGAAATGAATCTTTTTTGTTAACGTTTCTTGATACAACGGGTCGAGATGTCTATATTCCGCCCGTTCGAAACGAGATGGGTGCGGTTTTCGTGGCTTTTCTCCGGCAAGCAGTTGTATCAATAGCCTTCGAGGTCGCGTCATGTCCGATGTTAATCTTCCCTCCAATTACCGGCCGACGGAGAGAGAAAAATTCATGAACTCCAAACAGCAGGAGTTCTTCCGTCGCCGGTTGCTGGGTTGGCGTGACGATATTGTCCGCGATGCCAAGGACACGATTCAGAATTTGCAGGATGATGAGGGCCAGGCCCCCGACATCGCGGACCGGGCGACAACCGAGTCCGAGCGTTCAATTGTTTTGCGCGCCCGGGACCGCCAACGCAAGCTGGTGGCCAAGATCGATGCCGCCCTGGAACGCATCGACGAGGGCTCTTATGGTTTTTGTGACGACACCGGCGAACCCATCGGAATCCGCCGCCTGGAAGCCCGTCCCATCGCCACACTGTCAATCGAGGCCCAGGAACGCCACGAACGGCGGGAGCGCGTATACCGCGACGAATAAGATGATTATGAGGGCGCCGTTACTCTACACGGCTTAATATAAGCACGGAAATCAATATTTGGCGGGGTGGATGATATGAGACTTGGCGTCAGCCTCGCCTTTGACGGCACGGCGACCACCGCCGGTGATTATGCCGCCGGCTTGGCCCTTGCGGAGCAAACTGGATTTGATAGCTTGTGGTTTTTCGACACCATTGGGCGAGGGGCCTTCCGGCCCGATCCGGTCAGCGCCATGGCCGCGGCGGCGGTGCTGACCGAACGGATCGAAATTGGCAGCTGCATCCTGCAAGTCCCCCTACGTCACCCCGTGGAACTGGCACACCGTGTATTGAGTGCGCATTTCCTCTCTGGAGGGCGGCTGCTACTTGGGGTCGGCGCGGGCTCCACGGAAACTGATTTTCAAGCCGTCGATGGGGACTTCAAGGCGCGATTTCGTGATTTGACGGCCGCATTGCCCCGCATGCGACGCCTTTGGCAAGGCGAAACCGTCGATGGCGTAAGTTTGACGCCCTGGCCGGCGGCCCGGGGTGGCCCGCCGATCCTGATTGGCAGTTGGGCCGGCAGCCGTTGGATCCCCATCGCGGCGAAACAATATGACGGTTGGATTGCCTCGGCCCGTTTTTGCATTATTGGAACCTTGAAGGAGGGCCTGAAGCGCTTTCGCGGCGAGGACGGCGGCCGCGCCATCGCCACCAATATTCCGGTCGATTTCGCGGCCCAGGGCGGCGTACTGTCCGATGATGATCATCTTGACCTGCGCTGCGGTCCGGAAGAGGCCGCCGACCCCCATGCCGAGACCTTTCGCGTGCTGACCCACAAGGTGGATCAATCCCAGACCAAATTCCGCGACCTGGCCGGCCAGATTGCCCGGGTCGCCGATCTCGAGGCCTTCATGGCTTCCTACCGTAACAAGGTCAAAAACGGCGGCCTGAGCGCAATTAACTAAGCTGTTCGCTGGACGCCGGCGTCCCCGTCATCAATAATCCAGGCAAACAAACCAAGAATTCTGTTTGAGGAGATTGCCCGTGGCATATGTTGAGGGAAGAGTGGTTCATGACGCCGACAGTCATTTGATGGAACTGAACGATTGCCTGGATCCTTATTTGAGCCGGCCATTGCTGGAACGTTATCATCGGACAGCGGTTTTCCACGAACGGCTGGCCAAAAGGCCCGACGAAAAGGCCCAAGCCCAGGCCAGGCATGCGGATCCGGAATTTCGCGCCGGCGTTGCCGAAAATATCATGCTGCGCAAAAACCTTGATGCCCATGGCGCCTTTCTGGCCAACGACCGGCCCAAGGCCCTTGACCTCATGGGCTTCGCCTCGCAACTGGTATTCACCACCCATTCGCTGGGTAATTTCGGCCTGGATCAAGGCGATGATATGGAGCTGTGTTACGCCACGGCCTCGGCCCATAACCGCATGATGACGGATTTCTGCAACGTCGACGGCCGGCTGTTGGCAACGGCCTATATCCCGCTGGAAGATTTCGCCCGCACCCGGGCCTGTGCCGAAGAAGCCATCCGTATCGGCGCCAAGGCCCTGATGGTGCCGTCTACCTGCCCGCAACGCCATGCCCATAGCCACATTGGACTGGATCCTCTTTGGGCCATGGCGCAAGAGGCCGGCCTGCCCATTCTGTTCCATGTGGGCGGCGAAGATAAGTTGAACCCGACCTACAAGGAAAACGGCCTGCCTGCCGTCAGGGATTTTCATGGCGGCGACGACAACTTCACGTCCGTCAGTTACATGCCGATCCCCAATGCCGTGATGCAGACCGTGGCGACCTTGATCTTTGACGGCGTGTTCGACCGCTTCCCCACCTTGAAATGGGGTGCCATTGAATTGGGCGCGGCCTGGGTGCCGGGCTGGATGCGGGCCATGGATTCGGCCGCGCATGCGTTTTTGAAAAACGAAGACCGCCTGCAAAAGCTAAGTGCCCGGCCGTCCGAAATCATCCGCCGCCAATTCCGTGCCGCCCCCTATCCGCACGAAGACACCGGCTGGATTGTCGCCAACGCGGGCGAGGAGGTGGCTCTGTTCTCCTCCGACTATCCGCATGTTGAAGGCGGGCGCAACCCGTGCAAACGCTTCAACGACTCGTTGCGGGATGCCTCCGCGCGCGAGGTGGAGCAGTTCTATTGCGATAATTTTATCGATCTCATGGGCGCCGGACTGGCCAAGGAACTCCACCGCCCGGCCCATTTGACGGCGGCCTAGGGGCGGAAGACCATGACCAAGCCGATCAGTTTTAGCGAACCGGAATTTCAGCAGTTCTTCGAATATTGGAATGAATTGCGCGGTGACGATCTGGTTCCGGCCAAATCGAGTTTTGAACCCCAACGGGTATCATTTCTTTTGTCGAAGCTGACCGTCTTGCAATGGACACCGCCCGATACCTTGGTGGTTCGTCTCATGGGTACGGAGATCGTCTCGCACCATAATAAAGAACGGACGGGCACCAACTTGTTGGATATCATTCAGCCGACACAAAGGGCCGTGGTTGCGGCGTGCACAGCGGCGTCCTTTAAACAGATTTCGGTCGCCGAGCTAGTTACCAGACGTCATTTTGCCAGCGGTGCACAGGTTGGAGCACGGAATGGGTTTTTCCCCTTTCGGGGTGAAGACGGGATGTTCAACCTTGCCATTGGCGTCTATTGCGGCGACACAGATGCCAACAGAGGCATCCTACCGACTGATCCCTTGTCCCACATCGAGGTGCTCGACTATAGATTCACGGACGTAGGCAATGGCGTACCTGATCTTGAATTCAAATCCGCCGGTTAGCCAGTTCCGCCGCGCCGTTGAATGAAGCGAAAATACTGGTTGCTGATAGACCTCCGAGCTGGATTTGAGTTCTGACGAGATTGTTCATTCGGTCCTCTTCTGAAAAGCTGATGTTCGTGAAGACACAAGCTTTGAGGAGAGAACCGACTGAACATGCATCACCATGCCCGCCATCAAATGATTCATATTAGCCGCGACGTGCTCTAAGCTTTCTCAGGGTGAAGGGGCACGGAAAGGTAGACCCCGAATTCTGCGCCGATGTCACAGCTGATGCGGGCATGCACACGGCCCTGACGGTCCAGGAAGCGCTGTTTGTCCCCGACGGGAAA
This sequence comes from Alphaproteobacteria bacterium, assembly GCA_046582635.1. Lineage (GTDB taxonomy): Bacteria > Pseudomonadota > Alphaproteobacteria. The sequence continues at coordinate 5,926 of JAYGEA010000072.1, read as the reverse complement.
AATTCCCTCGTGCCAGATATTGGGATGGATATAGAGCCCCCGGCGACCATCGCACCAGAACGCAATGACCTTGTCCGGGCGGAGGTCATCGCCGGGCAGGGCGAGGGGCACCACGAAGGGTTCGGCATCGAGGGGAAAAAATAATTGTCCGCCATCGGGGTGATAGTTCAAATGCCACAACAGGACCCGGTCCCGGGGCACGGTTTGCCTCTGGGCGGAGGCGGTTTGCGGGTCCGTGGACCAGCCCAGCACGTAGTGTCCGCCAACCGCGTCGTTCTTGCCGTAGAGTACATCGCCCTGCCATTCGCCCTGAAACGTTCCCTCTACAAAACCGCCCTCGTCGCCGGTATCCGTATCCACCGGCCGCCAGCCTTGGGCCGGCCAGCGCACGATCTCGATCTCAAATTCATTCGGATCATCAACCAGGCAGCCGTAGTCCGCCACGCTTGCATCGGTGGCAACAACAAGGGGAACTTCAAACAGCTCCAACGAAGGCTTTTCAGCCGCGTCGAACAAATAGACGGGCGCGGTTTGGTGCATGCTCCATTCCTTCGCGAGCGGCATTGGTTATTTCGCCTGGCAACTATATCAAAAAATCTGTTCTAATTGGCGGATATAGCCGGAGGGGAGAAATGATGAGCGAAGCCATGGCCTACACCAGGGATGACATGGACTATTTGAAACATGGTTCCGAAGCTTTGTCGCTGCGTCTGTTTCGGCCTTTGGGGCCGGGGCCGTTTCCCCTGATCATTGACCTTCACGGCGGTGCCTGGACCCAGGGCGATCTGTCCGGTTGCCAGGCCCGGGACGAAGTTTTGGCCAAGGCCGGCTTTGCCGCCGCCGCTTTGGATTTCCGCCATGCGGGGGATGGTTATCCGGCCTCGTTGCTGGATATCAACTATGCCATTCGTTGGTTGAAATCCCGTGCCGACGAATTTTCCATTGATCCCGGCCGGGTCGCCCTAACGGGGCAGTCCAGCGGCGGACACCTGGCCATGCTGGCCGCCATGCGGCCGGATGATGAGAGATACACCTCCATCGCGCTGGCATCGGACACGACGGCGGACATGACGGCGGATGTCCGTTGCGTGGCCATGACCTGGCCGGTCATCAACCCTTTGTCCCGCTACCGCCATGCCCTGCGCCTGCGCCAAGGCGACGGGGCGCCGGCCTGGACCGGCAATATTCCCGAACGCCATGACCTCTATTGGAAAGACGAAACCAACATGGCCGAGGGCAATCCCCTGCTGGCCCTGGAGCGGGGCGAGGGGGTGGAGAGGCCGCCGGCCCTTTGGATACAGGGACAGCCCGATCAAATTCACGATTACCGCGACCCCGAATCCGCATTGGCGTTGAACGAACCAGAACGTTTCGCGGCCCGCTATCGCGAGGCCGGCGGCGAGATCGATGTGGTCTACGTTGATCAGGCGGATCGGGACCAGGCTTCGTACGCGCCCCTGGTCGATTTCTTCCAAAAGCATTTGGGGTAAATGTCATGGGCATGCAATTCGGCGTCATGCAGCGCGGCGTTTTCGGCCTGGAAGACGACATGCAGGTCCGCTTTGGCGAGTTAATGGAACAGGCGCGGCTGCTGGACAAACTGGGCTACGCATCCATCACGACGGGCTCTCATTTCGCCACCTATCCCCATCGGGAATTCATGCAGGTGCCCTATCTCTGCCGTGTCATGGCGGAGGCGCCGAACCTGCGCCTGAATGCGGGCATCGTCCTGTTGTCCCTGCATAATCCCTTGGAGGTGGCGGAAAATTTTGCGGCCATGGACGTGATGTCCAGCGGCCGGGTGATCTTTGGCTGTGCCCTGGGTTACCGGGATATGGAATACAAGGGCTTTGGCGTCAAAAAGGGCGAGGGCGTGGCCCGCTTCGAACAAAACCTGGAGGCCATCAAGGCGCTCTGGACAGGTAATGCGGTCACCATGGCGGGCGGCCATTTCGAACTGGACGGCGCCGCCCTGTCATTGCCCCTGGTGCAGGAGCCCCATCCTCCCATCTGGATCGGCGCCAACGCGGACAACGCGGTCAAGCGGGCTGCACGCCTGGGCGATTGCTGGTATCTGGCGCCGCACCAGAACCTGGAAACTTTTCGGCGCCAGATGGATTTGTATCGCGGCGAACTGGATCGTCTGGGCAAGCCGTTCCCCGACGAATTGCCCCTGCGCCGGGAAGTTTTCTGCGCCCGCGGCCACGACGAAGCCGTCGAAATCGCCGCGCCCTATATCAAGAAACAGTATGATCTGTACCAATCCTGGGGCCAGGACAAGGCCATGGCCAAGGGCGATCAGAACATCACCATGGACTATGAAGACCTGGCCCGGGACCGCTTCATCGTCGGTGACCCGGACGAGGTCGCGGCGGAAATGCTGCGTTACAACGAAGTTTTGGGTGCCAACCACATCATCATGAGCGTCCAGGGCGTCGGCATGCCCCAGACCCAGGTGCTGGAAACCTTCCACCTGATGGCCGAAGAAGTCTTCCCCAAAGTGCGGCGGGCCCTGTCCTAGATGGCAATAGGGCTGATTTGAGGCCGGTCCTCCCTATCAGCTGGTCACGGGCTGCATTGATATCAAGGCGCGGTTAACGCCGATCATGGCGCGGATGTCATTCACGTAGGCCATGCCCCGTTGGGAATAAGGTTCCAGGCCCGCGGCCAGATTATCGGCCCTCGGATTTTCGCCGCGCCGGCGGGCTTGTTGGCGCAGGTCCCGCAACATGGCGTAGGCCCGGTTGGAATTGATATTGTTCAAATATGAACGCACCGAGGCATTCACCGTTTCAAAGGCGGCGACCTCGTGTTGTTTGCCCGACGCCCGGCGCTTGGGAACCAGGCCGCAGCCTTTGCGGAAACACCATTGGCCGAACATATTGTTGCCTTGGCGGGCAAAGCGGGATTGACCCCAGTTTGTTTTGTTGGCGCTTTGCGCCAGGACCAGGGGCAGGGGCGTGATATCGACCCGCTTCAGCAATTCGTCCCAGTCCCGTCCGGTCCAATCAAGGCCATGATTGGCCGCCACCGCCCTAACCCAGGGCGGCGATGGCTGTCTCTGCCTGGCCGCGACAAGCCGGCGGCGCAGGTTTGTAATGCGTCGGTTTTCAGCTTCAACCACAGGCCATAAATAGGCAAAAAAGGCCGCTTTCTTGCCGGCAATATCCGCAGCGTCGCCGATCCGAAGACCGGATGCCAGCACATAGCCCGCACCGTGGGTGGCATATAGCTCATGCGCCAACCGCCAGCCGGCGGCGACAGCCCATAGCACGCCCCCCACCGCCAGTGACAGGAAGATGCCCCGCGCCCAAGGGCGAAATGTCTTGGCCATGCAACAGTTTCTCTTACCAACAAAATACCCAGTACCCGAACGCCCATGATACCTCCACGATACCAACGCCGGCTAGGCACCCCGCTGTTCGTTCATGGCGTCACGATCTCATCCAGTGCCTGGCTTATGATATCCAGGGCTTGGTCCATCTGTTCTTTCGTAGTGGTCAACGGCGGCGTCAAGGTCAGCACATTGCCCATGGTGGTCTTGAAACTGAGGCCCAGGTCCAAGGCCCGGTACAGCACCGCCTCGGCCGCATCATGGGCCGGTGCCTTGCTGTCGCGGTCCAATACCAGGTCAATGCCGATCAACAGCCCCCGCCCCCGCACATCGCCGATCAACCGATGCCGCGACTTCATCTCGTCCAGGCGCGCCAGGGCATGGGCCCCGACCGATGCCGCCTGCTCCACCAGGCCCTCGTCCTCGATAATTTCGATGGTGGTCAGCGCGGCCCGGGTGGTGACCGGGTTCTTTTCGTGGGTGTAATGGCCAAAGGCGTAGTCGCCCGCCACGTCCAGGCCGGGCCGGCACAGGGTGGCGGCGATGGGCAGGATGCCGCCGCCCAGGGCCTTGCCCATGACCAGGATATCGGGCACCACGCCATCATGGTCGCAAGCGAACATGCGGCCCGTCTTGCCCAGACCGGTGGGGATTTCGTCGAAAATCAACAACGCACCATGCTCGTCGCAGGCCTGGCGCACGGCGGCCCAGAACCCGGGCGGCGGCAGGTAGGGCACCGCGCGCGCGGGTTCGGCGATCACGGCGGCCACATCGCCCTCGCGCTCCAGCACATAACGCACCATTGCGGCGCAGGCCATTTTGCAGGCCTCCAGATCAGGCGTTCCATCCGGGCGGCAGTCATGACCATAAGGGCAGCGGTAACAGGCGAAGGGCGCAACATGTTCGGCCCCCGGCAACAGGGGACCGATGGGCCCGCCCCGGAACAATTGTTCGCCGCCGATACTGGCGGCACCAAAGCCGGCACCGTGGAAGGCATCCCAGAATGAAACCGTCTTGAAGCGTCCGGTGGCGGCCCGTGCGACCTTCATGGCGATTTCCACCGCGTCCGAGCCGCCCGTCGCGAACAGCACCTTGCCCAGATCACCGGGCGAGATGGCCGCCAGTTTCTCGGCCAGTTCGATGGCCGGCGCGCAGGCGAAACGGCGGGGGGCGAATGATAGCTGGTCCATCTGCTTGGCAATCGCCGCTTTCAGGCGGGGGTGGCCATAGCCGATGTGATGCACATTGTTGCCGTGAAAATCCATGAAACGGCGGCCATCCATATCCTCGATAAATATGCCCTCGGCCTTTTTGATCACCGACAGGCAAGGGCTGGATACGGATTGATGCATAAATGCATCCGCGTCCCGTTGCAGAATATCCCGCATGCTGTCTGATACGTTCGCCCGTGCCCAAGCCTGCCTGCGGGGGGAGGAGTTCACGTCGCCCTCGGTTTGTGCCGGTGTTTTCATCTTCTTTGCCTTCTCAACGGGTCGGATTTAGTCATAGGATTATCGAGGCGTTCCTGAATGTGGCGCGGGCGCATCTGCAATCAGCCTAAACTTTGACCCGTTCGGCTTTCGGATCGTAAGGGGTGCGCAGGCGGGCAATGGCGCCATGGCGTTCGCCGCCAATATCGATTTCGAACCCGCCGGCCTCCACCAACGCCTTGGTGACGCCGCCATCGTGGCGCACATAGCCAAGGCCGACGGAGGCGCCCAAGGTGTGGCCGTAACTGCCCGACTCGATCTTGCCCACCGGTTTGCCATCCAGCAGGATCAATTCGGCGCCCCATAATATGGGCTCGCTGTCGGCAAGGGTGAAGTGTAAAACCCGCTTGCTCAGGGGCTGGCCCTTCACCGCCAGCAGGGCATCGCGGCCAATAAAGGGTACCGGCTTGTCGAAATCCACGGCGAAGGCCAGGCCGGCCTGGAACGGCGTGGTATCCGGCGTTAGCTCGTGGCCCCAGGCGCGGAAGCCTTTTTCGATGCGCAGGCTGTCAATGGCGTAATAGCCGCCGTCGCGCAGGCCCAGACCGGTGCCCGCCGCGCAGATCTCTTCATAGACACCCACCGCGAATTCCGCCGGTACGTAGAGTTCCCAACCCAGCTCCCCCACATAGGTCATGCGGAAAGCCCAGACCGTGGCGTAGCCGATGGCGATCTGCCGCATTGTGGAGAAGGGAAAGGCTTCGTTGCTTAGATCCGCATCGGTCAGGCGGGACAACAAATCCCGCGCATTCGGCCCCATGACGCCGAACACGGCATAGGCGGAGCTGACATCGGTGATCACGCAACGGGCATCATCGGGGGTATTGCGCTTGATCCAGCCCATGTCCCGGGTGGTCTGGGCCGAGCCGGAGACCATGAAATACTTGTTCTCGGCCAGGCGGGTGACGGTGACGTCGCTTTCATAGCCGCCGCGTTCGTTCAGCATGGCTGTGTAGACGCAGGTGCCCAGGTTCACGGCCATGTTGTTGGCGCAGAGGCGTTGGAGGACGGCCTCGGCATCGCGGCCCTCGATCTGAAATTTCGAAAATGACGTCTGGTCGAACACGGCGACGGCTTCCCGGGTGGCTTTGTGTTCGGCGGC
>JAYGEA010000001.1:0-10822 GCA_046582635.1 Alphaproteobacteria bacterium | reverse complement strand
CAATGGTGTCCCCAAAGAGCACTTTGGGCTATTCTTGAAGGAATGTGAGTGGCGTTTCAACAATCCAAAACCACAAGATCAATTACGGCAGATAAAACAGTGGGTTTAGCAGGAACAATCGTAGTTATCTGGGTCAGACCCTAAAAAAATATGATTGATTGCGGCAAACGCGAGGCGAGGCGCATATGAGAGCCGTCGTTGTCCATTCACCAGGCGGCCTTTACGCCTTGGCGCTGATAGATGTGCCCGAGCCTAAACCAGGCCAGGGCGAAGTATTGATCGAAGTGGCGTTTGCCGGCTGCAATTGGGCCGATACGCAAGTTCGCAGCGGCATCTACCCGCACCCCTACGACTTTCCGGTGATCCCTGGCATGGAGGTATCGGGCACTGTGCTTGGCCTTGGCGCAGGTGTCGATCACCTCCGCGTCGGTGACCGGGTGACGGCTTTAACAAATATGGGCGGTTACGCCGAAATATGTGTTGCCGAGGCGACGTTGGTGACGAAATTGCCCGACACCGTTGGCTTGGACGTGGGCGCGGCCTTTCCAGTCCAGGCCCTGACCGCATTTCACATGCTGTACACCGTCCACAATTTGCAGCAAGACGACGTGGTTCTTGTCCATGCGGCGGGCGGCGGCGTCGGGCTCTTGGTCATTCAAATGGCGGTCAAGGCGGGGGCACGGGTGATCGGCACTGTCGGCACCAAGGGCAAGGAAAAAATGGCTTTGCATTACGGCGCCGAACGCATTGTCAATTTGAAGCAAGAGGATTTTGTCGCGGTCGTAAACCAGATAACCGAAGGCCGTGGCGTCGATCTGGTCATCGATTCACTTGGCGCCGAGACCCTTGACCGGAGCTTCGATGCCGTAAAGGTGTTGGGACACGTGATCAATATCGGCGAGGCCCAGGGCAAACCCTTCGGCAATATTCGCGATCGCGTGCTGCCGACGTCTTCGTCATTCACGCGGTTTTCGATCAGTCATGTCATGCCGAATGCCTTGCTATGGCAGCGCGGCATGGATTTTGTATTGCAGGCCATTGGGGAAAACTGGCTGGACATACCGATTGTACAAACCATCCCCATGGATAAGGTCCGCGACATGCACCGCCAGATCGAAGGCCGCCAGGTCGCGGGCAAATTACTGCTGGCAATCGCCGGTAAAACGTAGCTGGGCAAAAGGTTAGGTGGGAGGACGTCATGAAAATTCCAGAGAACCAGGTCCCTGGTCCCAAGCGGGACTATATTGGCTATGGCAAAAACGTGCCAAAGGTTGTGTGGCCGGACGAGGCGCGGGTCGCCATTAACATTGTCATCAACTTTGAGGAAGGTTCGGAGGTTCATATGGCCGCCGATGGCCGAAATGAAGTGGGCTTGGGCGAAATTCCCTACGTCATGGACCCAAAGTACCGCGATCTGTCGATGGAATCGGTTTACGAATACGGCTCGCGGGCGGGCATTTGGCGGCTCCAGCGTTTGTTCGACAAGCAGAACATTCCGGTCACTTTTTTGCCGCCGCCGTGGCGCTCGAGCGCAACCCGGAGGTCGCGGCATGGCTGCGCGACAGCGCGCATGAGCCCTGCAGTCATGGCTGGCGGTGGGAGGAGATGTGGCTGCTCTCCCGCGAGGAGGAGAAGGCGCACATGCACGCCGCCATCAAATCCTTCGAAGAAACCTGCGGCAAGCGGCCGCTTGGTTGGTATTGCCGCTATGGCCCTTCGGTCAACACCCGCGAGCTGTTGATCGAGGAGGGTGGGTTTGTCTACGATTCCGACGCCTACAATGACGACCTGCCCTATTACGTTGCGGTCAGGGGCGGGCAGCATCTGATCGCGCCCTATTCGCTGACCTACAACGATGCCCGCTTCGTCTTGCCGCAAGGCTATGGCAGCCCCAGCGATTTTCTTGATCTGTTGAAACGCGGCTTCGACTATCTATGGGATGAGGGCGAGACCCATCCTCGAATGATGAATATTGGTCTGCATCCTCGGCTGATAGGATAGGCCGGGCGCATCTCCGGCCTCGCCGAATTTATCGCCTACGCCCAGAACAAAGGCGGCGTGTGGTTCGCGACCCGCCTCGAGATCGCCAACTGGTGGCACGACCACCACGAGGAATTCAAAAGGTAATACCAGCCTGCGATGATAGGTCATATTCAAAGCCAAAAATCGCCATGAATGGTTTCTAGAGCTCCACATCTCCGCCCAACAGCCGATGGGCGATGGTCCGGCGCAGAATTTCGTTGGTACCGTCGGCGACGTTGACCACCCGGACGGTGTTGTAAGCCTCGGTCAGGCCAAGTTCGTTGGTGAAGCCCATGGCGCCGTGGGTTTGCATGGCCCGGTCGATGGCGCGGGCGCCGACCTCGACCGCGTAGGCCTTGGCCATGGACAGTTCCTTGATCGCCAGTTCGCCCTTGTCCAGCAGCATTGCCGCGTTCAGGCCCATCAAATGGGCGCCGTGCAGTTCCATGGCCGATTCCGCCAACGGAAATGTCACGCCCTGATATTCCGAAATGGGTTTGCCGAAAGCCTGCCGCGTGCCGGCATAATCCAGGGCCAGCTCCAGGGACCAGCGCGCCAGACCAAGGGCCCGGGCCGAATTGTAAATCCGCCCCATGGACACGCCAAACACCGCATTTTTGAAACCATCGTGCAATTCGCCCACCAACTGGGACGGCTCCACCCGGATATCCTCGAACACCAGTTGCGCCTCGTTGCCGCCCACCGCGCCGTGCATGGCAATAATGCTCTCCACCTCAAAACCCGGCGCGTCGGTGGGTACCAGAAAGGCTGAAATGCCGCCCTTGCGCGCCGCCGCCCGCTCCGGGTCGGTCTGGGCAAAGATGATGCAATAATCGGCAATGGGTGCATTCGTGGTCCATATCTTGCGCCCGGAAATGCGCCAGCCGTTGCCGTCGGGCACCGCCTTGGTGGTCAGGGCGGCGGCGTCCGACCCCGCACCCGGTTCGGACAGCCCGAAACACATGGAGGTCCGCCCTTCCAGCATGCCGCCCAAGATTTCCCCTCGCGCCTCTTCCGTGACCCGCTCCAACAGGCGCGAGGGGCCAAAGGCCCAATGGCTGATGGCATAGACCGCCAGCCAGTTGTGCGGCCCGCAGAGGCGGAAGGTATGTTCCCAAGCCACGTAATAGGCCAGCATCCCGAGGCCGCTGCCGCCCAGATCCTCGGGCACGCACATATTGTAGTAACCCGCCTTGGCCGCCGCCATGCGAACCTCGCGGATCAGGCCGATCACCTCCTCGGTGTAGCGGCCGTTTTCGTCGTAGGTGTTGCGGCCGCTGGACAGGAGGGCATGGTGTTTTTCGTGCCGGGCGATCACCTCCGCCTTCAGGAAATTTTTCAGGCCGTCGCACAAGGCGCGGATTTCATCGGGAATGTCGAACGCAATACTGCTCATTACAAATGCTGCCTTTTCGGTGGGTATGGAACCCCATTGTGCGGCCCCCGCGCCGATGGGTAAAGAGTGTGTGGCGCCGCAACGTCATTACGGAACCATTACACTTGCGGCGCTGGGATCTATGATCCACCCTGGAAAGAGCTTTTTGCTAGGCGGGAAACCGGTAAATGTGCCATGAAAAATATTAAACAACAAATGCCCAAACCCATGCCCTTACAAGGCCTGCGCGTGATTGAGGCGGCCAGCGTCATCGCCGGGCCCACCATCGGCATGCACCTGGCGGATTTTGGCGCCGACGTGATCAAGATCGAACATCCCGCGGGCGATGCCCTGCGCGCCACGGGGGCGCAAAAAGACGGCGTCGGTCTGTGGTTCAAGATGACCAACCGCAACAAGCGCCTGATCACCCTGAAACTCAGCACGCCGGAAGGTCAGGCAATTTTCAAGGACCTGGCCAAATCGGCGGACGTGGTGATTGAAAACTTCCGCACCGGAACTTTTGAGAAATGGGGTCTGGGCTGGGAAGACCTGAAAGCCATCAACCCCGGCCTGGTGATGGTGCGGGTGACCGGCTTTGGCCAGACCGGCCCCTACAAGACGCGCCCCGGTTTCGGCACCATCGCCGAGGCCTTCAGCGGTTTTGCCGCCATCACGGGCGAAGCCGACGGCCCGCCCACCCTGCCCAGCTTCGGCCTGGCGGACGGCATCGCGGCGGCCTATGGCACATTCGCAACCATGTTCGCGCTTTATCATCGGGATGGCCAAGGCAGCGGTGAAGGCCAGATGATCGACTTAAGTATATATGAGCCGATCTTTCAGGTTTTGGGGCCCCAACCGTTGCAGTTCGATCAACTGGGTCAGGTGCAACAGCGCTGGGGCAACCGCTCGAAAAACAATGCGCCGCGCAATACTTACCGGACCCGCGACGGCCGCTGGGTGGCGATCTCCACCAATTCACCGGCTATTGTCACCCGCGTTCTGCGGCTTTGCGGCGGCGAGGCGGCCGCCAACGACCCCCGCTTCGCCACGCCGCAAAGCCGGGTGGAGCACATGGACGAGGTTGACGGCCTGGTCGCCGACTGGGTCTGCAGGCGGGATCTGGACGACGTCTTGGCCCAGTTCGAGAGGGCGGAGGCGGCCATCGGCCCGGCCTATGATATCGCGCAGATTTTCGAGGACCCGCAATACCAGGCGCGCGGCGATATCGTGGATATGGAGGACAAGGATCTGGGCCGCATCAAAATGACCAATGCCTTTCCCTATCTGTCCGAAACCCCGGCGCAACTGCGCCACGGCGGCGGCCGCTTGGGCCGCCATAACGAGGAAATCCTGTGCGGCGAACTTGGCCTGGACGCGGACGCCCTGGCGGAACTAAAGGACAAAGGCGTGATATGACGAATGACATGTTCGCGAATATCGATGGCATGGCGGCGGAAAATATCCAGATAATTGCCAGCCGTCTGGAGGCACGTGCCGGCATTGAGGCGTTCGCCAACATGCGGGACCAATACTTCGATGCCATGAACCTGGCCCACGATGCCCGGTTATTGGAACTAGGCGGAGGCACGGGCATTGTTGGCCGCGCCTATGCCCGGCGCCCTGGTTTTACCGGTCAGTACGTGGTCAGCGATTTGAGCACGTCTTTCATTGAATTCGCCAAGGACAAGGGCCGGGAAGATGGCCTTTCGGATGTGATGGATTTTCGTATCGTCAATGCCATGACCGGTGCCGGTCTGGACGGCGAGAAATTTGACGCGGTGATCATGCATACTTTGATCAGTCATGTTCCCGATCCCGTGGCTGTGTTGCGAACAGCCGCGGCGACGGTAAAGCCCGGCGGCATTATCGCTGTTTTCGACGGGGATTACGCCTCCATGAAAATCGTTTCCGGTGACGAGGCGCGGGACGCGGTCGTTGATGAGGCGTTGCAAATCAATGGGGTCGCACAGCCCGTGATCATGCGCCATGTACCCAGAATAGCCCGTACCCTCGGCTTGACGCCGGAAGCCGTTCATCCCCATTTTCTGTCGGAAGTCGGCGGCAGTACTTTCTTTATCGGTCTGGCCGAGGCCATCGGCAGGGTTGCCGTGGATCAGGGTGATTTGGCGAAGGATACAGAGGAAGCCTGGATCGCCGATCTGCACATGGCTATCGAAAACAACTGCTTTTTCGGCATGTGCCCCTATTTCACCTATCTTTATCGCAAGCCTTAGATTTCCCGCTCAATCCGGGCAAACAGATCGCCCAGGCCGCGGGCGTCGACCACGGCGCGGGCGCGGTCCATTTCGGCGTCGCTCAGGCTTTGCCGGCCCAGGCCGATCCGGTCGCCGCTCAGGGGCTGGGCGATTTGCTCCAAGGTGGTGGAGGAATGGCCAGTCAAACTCAGCACCCGGTCATGCTCCTCCGCCTTGCCGGCGAACCGGCTCACGGCGTCTTCCCAATCTTCGCCCAAAAAGACCAATACCCGGGCCATTTCAGCCTTCGGCGCCCGCACCAGGGCTTCGTAACGCAGTTCAAGATAGCAATCGGGCCCGAGAGGCAGGTCACTTTTGAAGCGCTCCACCTGGCCCAGATAATCGCACCACAGGGCGGCGTAATCTTCGACACCGCCGTATTTCTCGCTGCGCCGGAACGAGGCGAAGATGTCGCGCGGGTCGCGGATGATGTGGATGATCCGGCCCTGGGGCCAATGGGCCAGAATACGGTCCAAATGCAGAATGTTGCCCGTGGTCTTCTCGGCCCAGCGCCGCTTGCCGTCACGTCGGGCGACCGCGCCCATGAATAAATCCAGATAGGCTTCGGCGGTGGGGGCGGCGGCCATGAAGCCGTCAACGTCATCCGGGCCGATCTCAAAGAAGTCGCCGATACGGTGCAGATAGGCCGCCAGCCGCTCCCCGCCGCGGGCCTGTTGGTTTGGCCAATCGATATCAAACCAATGGGTTTCCAGACCGGAGGCAATGGCCGAATGCTGGGCCAGCATGGCCCGAAACAGCGTGGTGCCCGAACGCATCAGGCCACCGATGAAGATGGGTGCCGTGGAGGACAATATGAGAGGCCTTTCTGTTCCGGTAACGATTGGCGGCGCGGGTTCATTCGGACTATACAGACCCATGTCCTGGATCAAGCAAAAACTCGCCATCGCTTACCGCAAGGCCGGTGTCGCCGTTTTAAACCAAAGAGGCCGCTGGGCCCTCGGCCGCCTGGGCTATCTATCCCTGTTCGATGCCCGCCCCACGGAGGCCAAGCCGCCTGTCTGGTCCGATCTGTGGGCCATCTACAGCCAGGTGCGCGAACGCAAGCCCAAGGTGCTGTTGGAATTTGGCAGCGGCTGTTCCACCATCATCTATGCCCAGGCTTTGGCCGATAATACAGCCGAAGGCGCGCCGGGCTTCCTCCACTCTCTGGACGCGGACGCTCATTGGGGCCAGGTCACCATCGAGTCCATGCCCGAACACCTGCGCCGATATTGCGACATCACCTTGACGGAACGGGTGGAGGATATGCTGGGCGATGTCCCCGTCTGGCGCTTTGCCCAGGTCCCCGATGTGGTCCCCGACATGATCTACCTGGATGGCCCGGCCCTGACGCCGGAACGCCGCGCCGCGATCGATGTGCTGGATATGGAAGAGCGGTTCCCGGCCGGCTTCCGCCTGTTGGTTGACGGCCGCAGCTTCAACCGCACCCTGCTGGAAAAGCATTTCAAGCGCCGCTATGACCGCCGCCACCGACCGATCTTGAAAAGTACGACCTACGACTTGTTGCCCGACTAACCCCAGCCGAGGGGCGAACAAAACGGGGCAGGACACTGGCAGGCAAACCATGTCATAGTAGCCGCCAAAACATAAAGGGTGGCATGGAACAGGAACTGTAAATTGAGGGTTTGGAGGGGGCGGCGGACGCGGCCGAGACTGCCGCCGTGACCGTTGCCGAGGCCGCCGAGGTGATTGTTCAACGCTTCACGATGGCGGTGGAGTATCCGGTCGCTTTCACTTCCCGTATGTTTGATCATGGCAATACAACCCTGGTTGATCTCATCGGGCGCCATGAACCTGAAAAGCGCCATCGCCTGTTCGTGGTTCTGGACGGCGGCGTCGCCGAGGCGCGGCCGGAACTGGTGCAGCAGTTGAGTTCATATGTCGCCTTCTATGGGGACCGGCTGGAATTGCTGGCCGTTGATCCCGTACCGGGCGGCGAAGCCATCAAGAACCAGGCCGGCGCGGTTGAGGGCCTGTTGCAACGCATGTTGGATTTGGCCGTTGACCGGCATTCCTATGTGGTCGCCATTGGGGGCGGCGCGGTGCTGGATCTGGTGGGCTATGCAGCCGCCATTTGCCATCGCGGCGTGCGGATGCTGCGGGTCCCCACGACGGTGCTGGCGCAGAACGATTCAGGCGTCGGGGTGAAGAACGGCGCCAATGCCTTTGGCGTGAAGAATTTCGTCGGAACGTTCGCGCCGCCCTTCGCCGTGTTGAACGACAGCGACTTTATCGCCACCTTGCAGCGCCGCGACAAGATCGCCGGCATGGCCGAGGCGGTGAAGGTCGCCTTGATCCGGGACGGCGCATTTTTCAATTGGCTGGAGGCCAACGCCCCCGCCCTGGCCCGGTTCGAGGGCGGCGTCATGCGCCATATGATCCGCCGCTGCGCCGAATTGCTTCTGCAACATATTGCCTCCGGGGGCGATCCGTTTGAGCGGGGCAGCGCCCGGCCCCTGGATTACGGCCATTGGTCGGCCCACAAGCTGGAAGGTTTGAGCCACCACGACCTGCGCCATGGCGAGGCCGTGGCCATCGGCATGGCCATGGAAGCCCGCTATGCCGTGCTTGCGGGCATCCTGCCGGCGCCGGAGGGTGAGCGCATTTGCGGCCTGCTGGAAGGTCTGGGTTTCAGCCTTTGGCACGACAGCCTGGACATGCTTGCGGTGGATGGCCGGCCGGCGGTCATTGATGGCCTGCGGGAATTCCAGGAACATCTGGGCGGCGAATTGACCATCACCCTGATCGAAGCCATTGGCCGGGGTTTTGAAGTCCACAGCATCGACTACGGTCATATGCTGGCGGCACTTGATTGGCTCAGGGACCGGGCTTCGGGCGGGGAAGCCATGGACGATGGCGCACGGCGAAATGAGGTCTCGGCGCTATGAAGCTTGGCCCCGGCGGCAACTCCGCGGGCGGCGCCGTCCATCTGACCTATTGCACCAATATTCACCCCGGCGAGACTTGGCCGGAAGTTGCCCATGCCCTGAAGGTTCATCTGCCGGCGGTGAAGGCACAGTTCTGTCCCGACCAGGATTTCGACGTCGGCCTGCGCCTCTCGGCCGCCGCCGCCAACGATCTGGCAGCACCCGAGGCCTTTGCGGAATTGCAGGACATTCTGGCCAGCGGCGGGTTGTACGTCTTCACCATCAACGGCTTCCCCTATGGCCCCTTTCATGGCACCCGCGTCAAGGAGGAGGTTTACCAGCCGGACTGGCGGACGCCCGAGCGTCTGGCCTATTCCAATCTATTGGCGGATCAATTGGTCCGCTTGTTACCGGATGACCCTGACATCGACGGCAGCATTTCCACCGTGCCCGGCGGCTTCAAGCCCGATTGTGCAGACCCCGCCACAGTCACCGCCATGGCCGACAACCTGCTGGCCCATGCCGCCCATCTGGTGCAAATTCGCCGGGATACGGGCCGCACCATTGCCCTGGCGTTGGAGCCCGAACCCTATTGCCTGTTGGAAACCACGCAAGAGGCGGTGGATCTGTTCAAGGATCATCTGTTCAACGGCAACGCCGTTGCCAAACTGGCCAGTCTGACCGGTGCCTCGCCGTCGGAGGCGGAGGCGGACGTGCGCCGCCATTTGGGCATCTGCCTGGACCTCTGTCATGCGGCGGTGGAGTTCGAGGATCCGGACGAGGCGGTGGCGGCCCTGCAGGGACTGGGTATTGCCATTCCGAAAGTGCAGATCAGCGCCGGCATCCGTCTGCCCCGGGTCAGCCGGGAAGATATTGAACGCATCCGCCCCTTTCAGGATGCGGTCTATTTGCATCAGGTCGTCGCCAAAACCGATCGCGGACTGGAGCGGTATCTGGATCTGGAGGATGCGTTCGAGGCCTACGAAGCCGTCGCGGCGGCGGAGCGGCCGGAATGGCGGGTGCATTTCCATGTGCCGATTTTCTTGGCCGAACTGGACGGTTTCGCGACCACCCGCCCCGTAGTGGAACAGTTTCTTGCGGCGCAACGCAGCAAACCGGTCACCCGCCATCTGGAGGTGGAAACTTATACCTGGGATGTGCTGCCCGAGGCGCACCGCAAGGAGGATGTGGTGACCAACATCGTCAAGGAAATGCGCTGGGCCCACGGCCAACTGGGAACACCCTAAGATTATGAATTGGAATGTCGCCCTGCGTCTGGGCCGGGTCTCGAACCTGCCCACGGTATGGTCCAACAGCCTGGCCGGCCTGGTGCTAGCGGGTGGCGGATTGGCCGTGGATATGGACCCCAGCTTGATATTGGGCCTCTTTTTAATCATGTCGCTGTTTTATGTGGGCGGCATGTATCTCAACGATGCCTTTGATCGCCATATCGACGCGGTGGAGCGTCCCGAGCGTCCCATCCCCGCCGGCCTGATCAGCGCCCGCGCAGTCTATCTCGCCGGTTATGGCATGCTGGCGCTGGGCATCGGGGGTTTGTTCTGGCGGGGCCCCGGCCTGGCGCCGGGTTTATGCGGCATCGCCCTGGCGGGCGCCATCGTCTACTACGACTGGCGCCACAAGACCGACCCGGTGGGACCGGCCTGGATGGGCCTGTGCCGGGTTATTATTTATGTGGCGGCGGCCTTTCTGGTAACCGCCCAGCCGCCCGTTATCCTGTACCTGGGCGCCCTGGCGCTGTTCTGTTACCTGATCGGCCTGACCTATATCTCCAAGCAGGAAAACCTGGGCCAGGTAGCCAACCTGTGGCCGCTGTTGTTTCTGGCCGTGCCCGTGGTTGCCGCCATCTGGGTCGCCGTCACGGACGGCGGCTTGGCCCTGTTGCTGGCCGCCGCCTTCATCATCTGGATGGTCAATGCCCTGCGTTATCTGTGGCGCCGCCAACCCGGCGACATCCCCCGCGCCGTGGTCAGCCTGATCGCCGGCATGTCGTTGCTGGACGCCGTCCTGATCGCCCACATGGGCGCCCCGGTCATGGCCTGGGGAGCCGCCGCCTGCTTTGCCCTGACCCTGGCCTTTCAACGCTTTATTCCGGGTACCTAGTGGTTGGCCTCTAACGCTTGGTCCCCTCTTTTCACAGCAGCGATGATGTTGTCTGGATCAGCGGTCCATGTGAAGGGTTTAGGGTTATTGTTTGTTTCGGCGACGAAGCGATTGATGGTGGCTTGGAGATCGACCAGGGAGTGGAAGACGCCGCGTTTGAG
>JAYGEA010000271.1:0-15599 GCA_046582635.1 Alphaproteobacteria bacterium | reverse complement strand
ACAAACTGATCGACCAAGCATGGAGAATAATGTCCATCGGCCTCAGGAAATGGGCGCATGAGTACTAATCAATGTCGGTTGGTATTAGCTATCAATACCGTGTCTAATAGTTGGCGAAAAAAGCGCGAAAATGGCAAACGTAAACACGATATCGATAAGGATGAGTAATATGGGGAGATATCGACCTTTGTCTATTTTTCCTAGCAGCCACCTAGTCTCAATCAAAGATAGATAATCAGGAATAAATTTCGCGCCAACAGGGCCAGGAACAATAATTATCCAAAATACAGTGGGAAATTCGTTTACGTCATTAACGAAACTCACAAGATGATCGGGGTTGATGATCTCATCGATAATAATTAGGAACGCCACCGAACCTAATGACGCGATGAATGACCCCAATATAAAACGCCAACCCAGATATTGCGTGCCAAGCACGCGGTCGAACATCGTGATGAAGATAGAGAATTGATTGGCATCGGGTTCGGGAACTTTGAGTCCATGGAGTTTTGCAGATAGCCATGCCTTTGGCCCAGGACCAATCGACTCATCTGTAATTACAAGAAGAACAAGGAAGAAACCCGCAATAACTGCGCCCGGCCCCAAGCTTTGAAGTATCAGTTCCAATACCTTCATGACGCAACTCTAGCATGGGCACCGCGCCGTACAGCTAATTACATCCACCGCCGTCCCCGAGGCAGCTTTTCTATGGAGAAACGCGATTCATTTAAAGCCAGGCGCCCGGGTGCTCGGAATACGGCCGAAAACCGTTGTGGCCTTGATGATGGCAGACATCGTCCTGGCCAAGCAGATTATTGAAGACGCCGTCACGACCGGGACGGAATAGAGACACTTACGACCAGCCGGCATTAGCCAATCGTTGAACAATCCGATAAATTGCTAGCTGCACGACCGAAATATAAGGAGCCCACCACCCATGAAAGCCCGCTTCGGCATTATCGAGGTTCCCCGCTCCATCGCCTCCACCATCGAACACGCCCAGCTTGCGGAAGCCTCTGGGTTTGATTGGTTCGGCATCGCGGATTCCCAATCATTGTTTCGCGAGCTGTTCGTCACCTTGGCCGTGGTAGGGCAGGGGACCGGGCGCATGATGGTGGGGCCGTCGGTGACCAATCCGTTGACGCGGCATCCGGCTGTGATGGCATCGGCCATTGCCTCGGTGCAGGAGATTACCGGCGGGCGGGCCATGTTGGGGTTGGGGACCGGGGACAGCGCGATCTATAATCTGAACCAGCGGCCGGGCGGCTTACAAGGGTTGCGGGACTATATTCTGGCTCTGCGCGCGTTGTTGCGGGGCGAGCGGACGGAATTTGGCGGGCGGGAGATCCATGCCAAATGGACCGCCGATCTGCCTCACCAGCCGCCGCCGATTTATATCGCGGCAGAGGGGCCCAGGACATTGGAGCTGGCCGGCGAGATCTGCGACGGGGTGATCTGCGGCCTGGGTCTTAGCGCGGACGTGGTGAAATTGACCCTCGATCATATTGCCATCGGCGCGGCGCGGGCGGGGCGGTCGTTGGCGGATATCGATATCTGGGCCATGACGCGGGTCAACGTGGGGGGGGACCGGGCCGCCCTGGTCAACGAAATCCGCATGGAGCTGGCCTCCACCGCGCATCATGCGTTTCGTTTCACGCAAAAGGGCAAACTGGTGCCGCCCGAATTCACCGATGCCATCCGGGCGGTACAGGCCGGATACAGTCCCGCTAATCACGAGGAACTGGGTGTCTCGCCCAATGCTGGGCTGATGGAGGATGGCGATTTCCTGGACTATATGGTGGATCGGTTCGCGGTGCTGGGCACGGCGGAGGACTGCGTTGAACGTATCCAGGCGATCCGGGCGTCGGGCATTCACCAGTTCCTCTTCACGGGCTTTGTTGACGAACGCGCCGCATTGATCAAAACTTTGGGGGCGGAGGTCTTTCCCAGATGTCGAAATTAGCGCCGAAATTGGCGCCGAAATTAATTCCAACCACCCTGGTGGGTAGCTATCCACAGCCCGACTGGCTGGTGGACAAGGAGATGTTGCTGACCTCCGGCCCGCCGCGGGTGCGCATGCGGGCGGTCTGGCGCCCCGACGCCGCGTTGCTGGAAAGCGCCCAGGATGATGCCACATTGGTGGCCCTGCATGATCAGGAGCGCGCCGGGATCGATATCGTCACCGACGGCGAGGTCCGCCGGGAGAGCTATTTCAACCGCTTCGCCAATGCCCTGGACGGCATCGACGTGGATAACCCCGCCACCGTGCCCGGGCGCACGGGCAAGCCAACCCTGGTGCCCCGGGTCATCGGACCCATAAGACGCCCCGCGCCAGTGCAGGTGCGCGACGTGGCGTTCCTGCGCGCCCATACGGAGCGCCAGATCAAGATCACCGTGCCCGGCGCGTTCACAATGGCCAAGATGGCGCTGGATGAGCATTACGGCGATCTGGAGGCCCTGATCATGGCCTATGCCCAGGTTCTGAACGAAGAAATCCGCGAAATGAAAGCCGTGGGCGCCGATGTTATCCAGATCGATGAGCCGCACATGGCGGCCCACCCGATCGAGGCCCGCCGCCACGGCATCGCCGCCATCGACAAGGCCCTGGACGGCATCGAGGGGACAACGGTGGTGCATATGTGTTTCGGCTATGCCTACGTGGTGGCCGAGAAGCCGTCGGGCTATGTCTTCCTGCCCGAACTGGATAAATGCTGCGCCCAGGCCATATCCATCGAGGCGGCGGAGCCTGGTCTTGATCCCGCTATTTTGGCCGAACTGCCGTCCAAGCAGGTCTTGTACGGCGTCATCAATCTGGGCGATGAA
Organism: Alphaproteobacteria bacterium; assembly: GCA_046582635.1. Classification (GTDB taxonomy): domain Bacteria; phylum Pseudomonadota; class Alphaproteobacteria. The sequence continues at coordinate 12,776 of JAYGEA010000271.1, read as the reverse complement.
ACGGTCGAAACGCCTGAAATCATCGCCGGCCGCCTGCGCGGCGCCCTGCAATATATCTCCCCCGACCGCCTGATCGCCGCGCCCGACTGCGGCATGAAATACCTGCCCCGCGATATCGCCTACGGCAAGCTCCAGGCAATGGTCGCCGGCGCCCAAATAGTTCGGGACGAGGTGGCGGCCCAATGACCTCAAAGAATGTGACGGCGCCGCAAGCCCTGTTCCATCTCTCCATCCCCGTGGACGATCTGGACCGGGCCAAGGCGTTCTATATTGATCTGCTGGGCTGCGCCAAGGGCCGGGAGACCAAGGGTCGTTTCGATATCAATTTCTTTGGCCACCACGTGGTCGCCCATCTGTCGCCCAGGGAGGCGGGACGGGACCTGGGGCAAATCCCCTCCGACGGCGATGTCGCCCCCTTGCGGCATTTCGGCGCCATCCTGCCCCTGGCGCGGTGGCAGGCCATGGCGGATCGATTGGCGGCGCACCAGATCGACTTCACCCTGTCGCCGCGCCTGTCCTTCGCGGGCAAGCCGGCCGAGCAGCACATCATGATGCTGCCCGACGGCTGCGGCAATATCATCGAATTCAAATCCCAGCCCCACGACCGGGTGTTCGCGACGGATACGCCATAGGCCACCAGCCGTCATAGTTTGGTTCGCTGCTTTATTCCGGCAGTCCGGCGGCGATAAAGTTGTTCCGCCATCCGCTTGCGGCAAAGAACCCCTGTCCGCCTTCGATTGCCAGACCTGATTCCGCCAGGGTTAAACCGGGCCGTGATTGCAAAAGTTCCGCCATGACGGCACGGGCGTCTTCCAGGCGATCCTGCCGAACCAGGAAATCCACCAATACAAGATGCGGCATTATGATCGCGACATTGCGGTTGGTTGCCGCTGCCTCCCGATAAGCCGCCTCGGCGGCCTCGTTTTGGGACAATCCGGCATGGCTCCGCCCCTTGAATGCGAAAAACAGGAACCGTAACGTATCACGCGGGCTCAATCGCAGGGCCACATCAAGCATCTCCACCGACTCTTCGAATTGCCCGGCCCGCCCCAACGCCTCGCCCAGGCCCCAGGCGGCGAAGGCGAAATTCGGATTTAACTGGACAGCAAGGCGCAGTTCGCGAATGGCGCCCGCGATCTCAACATTGATGGCCAAGACCCGCCCGAGGGCGAAATGTGTCAACGCATCGCGGTCATCTTTCAAAACACCCGTTCGGGCCAATTCCACGCCTTTGCCGAGCTGAGCGTCCCGGTCGGTTCGATAGCCATATACGATGGCGTTATGCAGCAGCCAGGCATGCATGGCATAGGCACGGGCAAAGGAGGGGTCCAACGCCACGGCCCTCTCGAACATGGGCTCCGCCAGATCCCTGTCCGCGGCCGTGCGCTGATTGAAATGCCAGACCGCTTTTTGGTAGAGCTCCCAGGCATCCAGGTTTTCGGGTGCCTTGTTGACCGCGCGCGCCATCTCCGCGCCCGCCAGCTCAGGCTCCACCGCCGACACGATGGCCTCCTGCAATTCGTCCTGCAAATCGAAGATATCGGTCAAATCCCGGTCATAGCGTTCGGCCCAGATATGATTGCCGGTGGCCGCCTCGATCAATTGCGCGGTGATGCGAACCCGGTTGCCGGCCTTGCGCACGCTGCCTTCCAAGACATAGCGTACGCCCAGTTCGCGCCCCACCTTGGTGATGTCCACGGCCTGGCCCTTGTAGGTGAAGGTGGAGTTGCGGGCGGAGACAAAGAACCAGCGGTATTTCGACAATGCCGTGATGATGTCTTCGGTGATGCCGTCGGAGAAATATTCTTGTTCCCCATCGCCGGACATATTGTCGAAGGGTAAGACGGCGATGGACGGTTTGTCGGGCAGGGCCAGCGGCGCGGGCGCCGCGATGCCGGTCTTGCCGGGGGCCGGGTTCCAATGCCAGACCTGAATGGGCCGGGTAATGTTCTTGAATTTCCGCTGCCCGCCGTCGGTGAAGGTGGCATCCACCAGACTGCCCAGGCTTTCATAGGCGAGGGAGGACAGGATCAGGCCGCCGGGGGGGACAGGCCGCCTGCAGGCGGGCGGTGATGTTGACGCCGTCGCCGTGGATATCATCGCCTTCCGCCGCCACATCGCCCAGGTTGACGCCGACCCGGAAGGTCAGGCGCCGGTCTTCGGGAACATCGGCATTGCGTTCCGCCATGCCCTGCTGCACTTTGATGGAGCATTTGACCGCATTCACCACGGAGGGAAATTCCAGCAGCAGGCCATCGCCCATGGTTTTGACGATACGGCCGCCGTGACGCACGGTCGCCGGGGTGATCAGCGCCTCTTGATGATCCCGCAAGGCGGCCAGGGTCCGGGCCTCGTCCACTCCGATCAGGCGTGAATAACCGACCACGTCCGCCGACACAATTGCGGCCAGCCTGCGTTGGAATCCATCCGACATGGCGTCAGTATAGAATCATCGAAGGGGATTGTATTCCGCCTATCAATTATTCCTAGAGTGCCTCGTCCCCGGTTTCGCCCGTACGGATGCGCATGACCTGTTCCAGGTCGGCGACGAAGATCTTGCCATCGCCGATCTGGTCGTTGTTGGCGGCAGCGCGGATGGCCTCCACCACGCGCTCGGACAGTTCGTCGGGCACGGCCAGTTCCAGCTTCAGCTTGGGCACGAAATTGACTTGGTATTCAGCACCCCGGTAAATCTCCGTATGGCCGCCCTGTCGGCCGTAGCCGCGTACTTCCGATACAGTCAGGCCATGCACGCCGATTTCCGTCAGGGCATCGCGCACCTGGTCTAATCGGTGCGGCTTGATAACGGCTATGATCATTTTCATGGGTCTAATCTCCTTAATTCATCTCAAATGTCATAGCCGCGTTCGCCGTGGGAGCCCAGGTCCAGGCCCTCGATCTCCGCCTCATCGGTGATCCGCAGGCCCATGGTGGCCGACGTGATCTTGATGATGATGAAGCTGACCCCCACGGACCAGGCCAGCACGGCAACCACGCCGATCGCCTGCACGCCGAGCTGCGAACCCATAGTGGTGCCTTCGGCCAGGCCCATGCCGCCCAGGGAGGCGGCGGCGAAGACGGCCGTCAACAAGGTGCCCAGGGCGCCGCCGACGCCGTGCACGGCAAAGACGTCCAGGGAGTCGTCGATCTGGATTTTCTGCTTTACCCATTCCACGGCGAAATGGCAGACGACGCCGGCTGACAGCCCGATAACCAGCGCCCCCATGGGGCCGACAAAGCCCGAGGCGGGAGTAATGGTGGCCAGCCCGGCGACCATGCCCGTGACGATACCGACCAGGGAGGCCTTGCCGTAGCGGCGCCATTCCAGAAAGGCCCAGGTGATGGAGGCCGTGGCGGCCGAGATATGGGTGACCAGCATGGCCATGGAGGCGCTGCCGTCGGCGGCCAGCGCACTGCCGGCGTTGAAACCGAACCAGCCGATCCACAACATGGCGGCGCCGATCATGGTCATGCCCGGATTATGCGGCGGACGCAGTTCCTTGGGGAAACCGCGGCGTGCGCCCAGAATTTTCGCCAACAGCAGGGCGGATGAGCCGGCCGTGACGTGCACGACAATGCCGCCGGCGAAATCCATCACGCCCAAATCAGCCAGCCAGCCGCCGCCCCAGACCCAATGACAAACCGGGGCATAGACAAAAATCAGCCACAAACCGGAAAACATCATGACGGCGCTGAATTTGATGCGCTCCACATAGGCACCGACGATCAGGGCCGGGGTAATGATGGCAAAGGTCATCTGAAAGGCGACGAACAGGATTTCGGGAATACTGCCCGACAGCGCGTCCGGGCCAATGCCCAGGAGGAACCATTTTTCCGTCCCGCCGATCCAGGCCTGGGCCGCGCCGCCGTCGCCAAAGGCCAGGGCGTAGCCGCCCACCACCCAGATGATGGAGGCCAGGCAGGCAATGGCGAAACAATGCATCAGCACCGACAGCACATTGTTGGATCGAACCAGCCCGCCGTAGAACATGGCCAGGCCCGGCAAGGTCATGAACAGGACCAGGGCCGTCGAGGTCAGGATCCAGGCGGTGTCACCGCCGCTTAAGGCCGCATCCGCCGCGAGACTGGGAAAACTTAGCAAGGAAAGTGCAACGGCAACGGTTGCGCCGCTGAGATACCGGTAGATCATTATCGCCCCCTGAGTTCGATCTGTTGTCGAATCAAGAGGAGTATAGGACAATTTGAAACAACCGGCCAAATATCAGCTAAATGAGACGGTAAAATTGGTATCGATTACAAAAAACTAGGCCACCCGGAAACTTTCCCCGCAGCCGCAGCGATCAGTTTCGTTGGGATTGTTGAAAACGAAGGTGGATTGGAATTTGTCGGTCTTGTAATCCATTTCCGAGCCGAGCAAGAACATGATGGCCGTGGGGTTGATGAAGACCTTAACGCCGTCGGCTTCCACCTCTTCCTCGAACGGTTTCTTTTCCGTGGCGTATTCCACCTCATACATCAGGCCGGAACAGCCCCCCGTCTTGACGCCCACGCGCAGGGCCAAGATCTCGCCATTGCCCCGGTCCATCAATTCCTTGGCGCGGCTGACCGCCGCCTCCGTCATTGTCAAAATTGGAGGTTTTTCCATGACCTCAGCATCCTTTTCACCATGAACCTCAAGTATTTTACCGAAAACTTGAGATAACTTTAAAACATATTCAATTCAACGCGGGCCGCTTCCGACATCATGTTCATGCTCCACGGTGGATCCCAAACCAGTGCCACCACGACCTCGCCCACCCCTTCAACCTCCGACACGGTGCGCGCCAAATGGCCGGGCAGGACGCCGGCTACTGGGCAGGCAGGGGCAGTCAGGGTCATTTGGATCTCAACCGAGCCGGCGGGATCAATTTTGTGCTCGTAGATCAGGCCAAGTTCATAAATATTGACCGGAATTTCCGGATCATATACCTCGCTCATGGCGGTAACCACGTCAGCTTCGGTGGCGACGGTGACGCCATCGGCCAGCACCGTACCGGCGCGGGCCTTGCCGTCCTCGTCCAACTCCGGTCCATTGAGATGGCCAAAGAGGTCGTCTCCCCCATAGTAATCCATATCAGACATTACATTTCCCCAATTTACATTCCCAAATTCAGTCCGCCGCCGCAGTCACTTCAGCCGTTTCGGCCGCGATGTCCGCCTGCCGGCTTAACTTCTGCATATGTTTCAACATGGCCATCATGCCGACCTGGCGCTGCATGGTCAGCGCGCCCAGGTTGAGGCCGCGCACATGATCCAGGCTCAACGCGGCAAGTTCTTCCGAGGTCAGACCACTAAAGGCGCCGGTCATTATGGAGACCAGGCCCTTGACGATGATGGCGTCGCTTTGCCCCTTAAAGAAATGCGCGCCGCCGTCCATATCATGGACGATCCAGACTTTCGACATGCAGCCGTGCATCATATGGGCCTCGTTCATGCACGCGGCCGGAAACGGCACCTTGTCGGCCCGCTTGCCGATATCGATGATGTATTCAAAGCGGCTTTCCTCGTCGAGGAAATCCAGCGCCTTCACATATTCGTCATACTGAAGCAGTTTTTCGGGCGCTATTTTAGAAATTGTGTTCATGTGAATAACGTCCTGGCCCGTTCCAAGGCGTCAATCATGACGTCGATCTCGGCCGTGGTGTTGTACATGGCCAAAGACGCCCGCAAGGTGCCGTCCACGCCCAGACGGTCCATCAAGGGTTCGGCGCAATGCTGTCCCACGCGCACCGCGACACCGGCGCGGTCCAGGGCGGCGGCGGTGTCGAAGGGATGGATGCCTTCCTGGATGAACGACAAGATAGCCGCCTTTTCCGGCGCGGTGCCAAACAGCCTGATATCGGGCTGGGCGGTCAGCCGTTCCGTCGCGTAGGCCAGCAAGGCCTTCTCGTGCGCTGCTATTCTGTCCATGCCAATGGCGGTGACATAGTCGATGGCGGCGCCCATGCCGATGACTTCAACAATGGCCGGGGTGCCGGATTCAAACCGATGGGGTGGATCTTTATAGGTGGTTTTTTCGTAGGTGACGGTTTCGATCATATCGCCGCCGCCCTGATAGGGGGGCATCTTGGCCAGCAATTCGGCCTTGCCATACAACATGCCGACGGCGTTGGGGCCGTATAGTTTATGGCCCGTGAAAACAAAGAAATCCACATCCAGGTCCTGGACGTCGATCACGCTGTGAACCACCGACTGGCTGCCGTCCAGCAATACGGGAATGCCCCGCGCGTGGGCCAGGCGGATAATTTCCTTGGCCGGCACGTGGGTGCCGAGAACGTTGGAGCAATGGGTCATGGCGACAATCTTGGTATTGCCGTCCAGCAGCGCCTCGTAAGCCTCCATCTCCAACACGCCACGGTCGTCAATGGGGGCTACTTTCAGATCGATGCCCTTTTCATCCCGCAGCATTTGCCACGGCACGATATTGGCGTGATGTTCCATGGCCGAAATGACGATGCCATCTCCCGCGCCGATAAAGCTGCGGCCGAATGTGGCGGCCACCAGGTTGATGGCCTCGGTCGCGTTGCGGGTGATCACAATTTGATCTTCCGACGGCGCGTTGATGAAACGGGCGATCTTGCCCCGCACGCCTTCATAGCGGTCCGTCAGGGTTTGGCTGAGGTAGTGCGCGCCGCGATGGACGTTGGTGTATTGATCTTCCAGTACCTCCGTCATGGCATCGATAACCGCGCGGGGCTTTTGCGCCGAGGCGCCGTTGTCGAAATAGACCAGGGGTTTGCCGTGGACTTGGCGGGAGAGAATGGGAAAATCCCGGCGGATACCCGCCACATCAAAGCCGCCCTCCACATTGTGGCCGGCCAAATTCGAGGATTGGCTGATGTCGTTCATGACCCCATCCAATCGGTTACCATGCCATCCATGACGGCGTGGACGTCCCCATCGCTGATCTTCTCTAGGGTCTGGGCCAGAAACGCCGCCATCAACAGCCGCCGCGCCTCCCACTCCGGTATGCCGCGGGAGCGGAGGTAGAACAGGCCGCTTTCGTCCAATTCGCCAGTGGTGGCGCCGTGGCTGCATTTGACATCGTCGGCCAGAATTTCCAACTCCGGCTTGCTGTCTATTTCCGCCTTGTCGGAGAGCAGCAGGGTCTTGTTCAATTGATGACCTTCAATGCCCTGGGCGTCCGGCCGCACGGAGATCTTGCCCTGAAAGACGCCGTGGGAATGGTCGTCCAACAGGCCGCGATAATCCTGCTGGCTGTTGGTGGCGCCCACCACATGGTCCATGTGGATGACATTGTCGCAATGCTGTTTATCGCGCAGCAGATAAATGCCGTTCAGAATGGCCGTGGCCTCCGCGCCCTGCAAGGCCACATGGAGCTCGCTGCGGGCCAGCCTGCCGCCCAGATTGAGATCAAAATTTTCCAACCGGGCATGATCCGCCAGTTGCGCGGCCACGGTGGCAATATGACTTGCGGCGGCGGCCTCCCGTTGGATCTTGTAGCGGTCGATTTTTGCGCCAGGCGCGGCGTGGATTTCGGTTACGGCGTTCAAGACATAGCCATCTTCGGGCGCATCACCGGCAGCCAAATCGGCACCTAAATAGTGTTCAACAATCGTCACCGTGCTGCCCGCGCCCGCCAAAATCAGATTGCGGGGGTAGCTGGCGCCGCTTTGGTTCAGGAACAATATTTCAACGGGCCGCTGCAACGCGATGCCGGCGTCCAGGATCAAGACATAGCCGTCCCGGCTCATGGCCTGGTTCAGAGAGGGCAGGGGCATTTCCCGCACGGCTTCACTTTGTCCCAGATGGTCAGCCAGAATTTCAGGTGCATCAACCATTGCCCCGGCCATGCCCAGCAGCCGGACACCCGGCGGCAGGTCCGGGGCGCCCGTCACCAGGTTTCCATTTTTGAAAACCAGACGCAGGCTATTGGTCAGCAGGGCAGAGGGAATTTTGCCGCCGTCGCCGACCTGCCCACCGTCGCCGACCGGCACTGTGTACAACCGGTCCTTGATGGCACGCAGGTCCGTGTAACGCCACTCTTCAACCTTGCGGTCGGGCAGGCCGGTGGCGGCAAAACGGGCCGCCGCATCGCTCCGCAAGTTCGCCAACCAGGGCAAACCATGGCCCGGCAGGTTGGGGGCGTATTCCGCGTTGTAGATTTCCGGCGTCATTGCCTAGGCCGCCTCGCCCAGAAACTCGCCATAGCCTTTTGCTTCCAGCTCCATTGCCAGTTCCTTGCCGCCGGATTTTACGATCCGGCCATGGGCCAGGACATGGACATAATCGGGCACAATATAATCCAGCAGGCGCTGGTAATGGGTGATCACCAACATGGACCGCGCCGGCCCGCGCATGGCGTTGACGCCTTCGGCCACAATTTTCAGGGCATCGATGTCCAGGCCGCTGTCGGTTTCGTCCAGCACGGCGAAATAGGGTTCCAGCAAGGCCATTTGCAGGATCTCGTTGCGCTTTTTCTCGCCACCGGAAAAGCCTTCGTTGACGCCCCGGCGCAGCATGTCATCGCTGATATTCAAGGTCTTGGTATGAGCTCTTAGGCGCTTCATGAACTGCACCGCGTCCAGTTCCTCCTCGCCCCGTTGCCGGCGCACGGCGTTGAGGGCGGTTTTCAAAAACGTTGTGGACGAGACGCCGGGCAACTCCACCGGATATTGAAAGCCCAGGAACAGCCCTTCGACGGCGCGTTCTTCAATTGACAGCTCCAACAAATCCCGGCCCCGGTAGGCGATGGAGCCCGACGTGACGTCATAGCCGTCCCGGCCCGCCAGCACGTAGGACAATGTACTCTTGCCCGAGCCGTTGGGCCCCATGATGGCATGCACTTCGCCCGCCCCAATGGTCAAATCCACGCCCTTGAGGATTTCCGTATTGTCGACCATCGCGTGCAGGCCTTTTATTTCCAACATATTACGCATATTCCTAACCGACACTGCCTTCCAACGAGATCGCAACCAATTTCTGTGCCTCAACGGCGAACTCCATGGGCAATTCCTGCAAAACCTTTTTGCAGAAACCGTTGACGATCATGCCCAGGGCCTCTTCATCCGTAAGACCCCGCTGGCGGCAATAAAACAGCTGATCCTCGCTGATTTTCGCCGTCGTCGCCTCGTGTTCGATTTGCGCCGTGCGGTTGCGGTTTTCGATATAGGGCACCGTATGGGCGCCGCATTTATCGCCGATCAGCAGGCTGTCGCACTGGGTATAATTGCGGCTGCCAGCGGCACCCGGTTGCATGCGCACCAGGCCGCGATAGGTGCTTTGGCTGCGGCCGGCGGAAATGCCCTTGGCGATGATGGTTGACGATGTGTTCTTGCCAATATGGATCATCTTGGTGCCCGTATCGGCCTGCTGCATGTTGTTTGTGATGGCGACGGAGTAAAATTCACCCACCGAATTGTCGCCTTGCAAAATGCAACTTGGATATTTCCAGGTTATCGCCGATCCCGTCTCCACCTGGGTCCAGGAGACCTTGGAATTACGGCCCCGGCAAGCCGCCCGCTTGGTGACGAAATTATAGATGCCGCCCTTACCGTGCTCGTCGCCCGGATACCAGTTCTGCACCGTGGAATACTTAATCTCGGCATCATCCATCAGGACCAGTTCCACCACGGCCGCATGCAGCTGGTTCTCGTCCCGTTGCGGTGCGGTGCAGCCCTCCAGATAGGAGACATAGCTGCCTTCATCGGCGATGATCAGCGTGCGTTCGAACTGACCGGTATTGGCCTCGTTAATGCGGAAATAGGTGGACAGCTCCATGGGGCAGCGCACGCCCTTGGGGATATAAACGAAGGATCCGTCCGTGAAGACCGCCGAGTTCAAGGTGGCGTAGAAATTATCGGAATAGGGCACCACGGAGCCGAGATATTTTTGCACCAGTTCGGGATGCTCTTTCACGGCTTCGGAAATGGGACAGAATATCACCCCGACCTTGGCCAGCTCCTTGCGGAATGTGGTGGCGACCGAGACGCTGTCAAACACCGCATCCACCGCCACGCCGGCCAGCATCTGTTGTTCATACAACGGAATGCCCAGTTTTTCGTAGGTGCGAAGCAGTTCCGGGTCCACTTCGTCCAGGCTTTTCGGGCCGTCGTCCTTGGACTTCGGCGCCGCATAATAATGGGCATCCTGAAAATCGATTTCCGGATAGGACACCTTGCCCCAGGTCGGCTCTTCCATTGTCAGCCAGCGCTCATAGGACCGCAGGCGCCATTTCAGCAACCATTCCGGTTCGTCCTTCTTGGCCGAGATGAAACGGACAATGTCTTCGTTCAGGCCCTTGGGGGCCAATTCGCTCTCGATATCGGTGACGAAGCCGTACTTGTACTTGTCCCCCGAGATGGCGGAAACCTGGTCGGCGGTGTCGGCGCTATAGCTCATGTTGATAAATTTCCAATTGCAATTTTTTCTTTATTATCAGTAATTTGCGATTCTGTTTTGATTTTTGAAATCAAATCATTGGAAGCCGGCCTGAAAGCCATCGGCGCGGGCAGCATGTCGGCCAGGCTGACCCCTTCCAGGGCCACCTGAATGGCCCGGTTGACATGATTCCAACGGCCGCTCATGGCACACCACGACATTGCGTCGCACGATGTGTCCGCGCCCTCGACACAGGCGGTCAGGGCGATGGGACCTTCCAGGGCGACGACAATTTCCGCCACGGTGATATCCCGGGCGGCCCGGTTCAGACCATAGCCGCCCCCCGCCCCCCGGTGCGATTGCAGGATGCCCGCCTTGTTAAGCTGCTTCATCAGTTTGGAAGCGGAGGGCAGGGGAACACCGGAATCCTGCGCCAACTGCGCCGCGGTCACCACCTTGCCGCATTCCTTGCCGGCAACATTGCCACCTTCAGCGGCCATATGGCTCAACATGACCACGGCGTAATCCGTCATTTTGTTCAGGCGGATCATCAGCCACCTCTCATATAAAGGACCAATTTAGTACTGTTTAAATAGACTATGTTAAAATCTTGTCAAGCGGCTTCCCGCACAGCTTTTCCGCTGGTCGCACTTTTGCATTTAGGGATGGTTTATTGCTAGAACATAACCCTACTCGTTTTCAATAATTAGGTTTACCAAACATGTTGTCAGCCGCCCGCAAGGCTTTGATTTTAGCTGCTGTTTTCGCGTTCTCATGCTCTGGGGTTGGGGCGGCGGAAAAGCCGCTGTTCGAACTGGGGGTGGCGGGGGGCGCGGGGTATTTGCCGGATTATCCGGCCGCCGGACAGAATCATTTTAACGGCATCGCCCTGCCGTTTCCCATCTACCGGGGAGAATTTTTCCGCTCCGACAGCAAGGGTCTGTTGCGGGGGCGGTTGATCCACAGCCGGAATTTCGAATTGGACGTCTCGTTGTCCGGATCATTGGATGCCGACAGTGATGACAATGATGCCCGCCGGGGCATGCCGGATCTGGATCACATGGCGGAACTGGGCCCGCGCATCCAATGGACCGTGGCGCGGGCGGCAAAATGGGCCAAGATTGATATTGAACTGCCCCTGCGCGCTGTTTTTTCGACGGATTTCTCCGCCGTGGAACATCGGGGCTATTTGGCGGAACCGCAAATTGCCTATCAGCATGAAAATATTTTTGAATCCGGACTGAAATTTAAACTGGGTCTCTCAACCACCTTCGCCAGCGAGGACCTGCAGGACTATTTTTATCAGGTCGATGCACCATTCGTGACCGGCAACCGGGCCCTATATGACGCCAAGGCCGGCTATTTGGGCAGCCGCGTGCGTCTATCCCTGCTGTATCCCTTGGGCAAGCATTTGAAGATGTTCATGATCGGGGATCTCAGCAGCCATCATGGCGCGGCCAATGTTGACAGCCCACTTTATCGCGAAGACCTTACCTATGGCGCGGGACTGGGGCTGGTCTGGTCGTTTTATCAATCGGATAGAATGGTCAATGAATAAAAGCCGGCGGCGCGGTGGAAAGCATGGATCAAATGAACCAAAGTGGCTTTGCGCATTTCCGGTGTGATGTCGTTGGGGTAGATGGCGGAAGTACGCCGGATTGGCGACGAAAATGGCTGAATGGACCTCAGGACACAACCAACCGACGAAATTCAGACGATCCCGCAGGCCGAAAAAGGGTAAAGAATTGCGTCAGTTGCCCAAATTAAGTAGCATCATCAAGAACATGGAAGCTAGCCGGAAATTCTTGGTTTCACGGCTTTGTCGGCAGGATATTTACCGGTGTTGGCGCCGACGCAGGGGACCAAGCAGTAAGATGCGCGCAAATATATGCTGGCGGAACACAATGGGCGATGTGATAGAGCGCTCAAAGCATTGGTCCGACAAGCGAATACTCTTGGCGCGCTTTACAGCAAACCGATCGGCCATAGTAAGACAACCAATGGCCTTCCCAAGCTTGTTGGATTTTTTTCTCGTATTATGTAAATGAAATTACGCAAATAGCGGGAAACAGATAGAATTAGCAAAACGTAATGCTAAAAATTTCAGCGATAACATTAATTATTACATTATTTTTGTTTGAGATACTTGCTTTTACATTTGACAAGTTCGATATCATTATTCCAGAGGAATCCCGGACGAGTTACTTTAAGAAAGTAAGGATTGTCGATCCTAATCTCGGCTGGGATCTCTGGAAGAAAAACAATAGCCGGCGGCCCAATGATCAGACCTATAATAATGTATGTTATGCCACGTTTGGCGATGCCTTCACCTATTCCGACAAAGTTCCGCATAACGGTTCCCGTGCCTATCTGCTATCCAAGAAACTGAATTGGCTGGTAGATAACCTAGGTGTCGGCGGGTATGGGCAAGACCA
>JAYGEA010000213.1:0-14583 GCA_046582635.1 Alphaproteobacteria bacterium | reverse complement strand
GTCGAGGCTCTGGATCAGGGCGACGGCGAGGCCATCGTCCTAGCCGGCGGCCAGACCCTGATGCCCATGCTGGCCATGCGTCTGGCCCGGCCGGCCATGGTGGTAGATATCAATCACGTTGCCGAACTGTCGGGCGTGGCGGTTCGGGACGGTGAATTGGTGATCATGGCGTGTACCCGCCAGGCGGAGGCGTTAACCTCGCCGCTGATCCAGGAACACGCGCCACTATTGGCCAAGGCAATCGCCTTCGTCGGCCATCAGCAAACTCGCAACCGGGGCACTGTTGGCGGCAGTTTGGCCCACGCGGACCCGGCATCGGAAATACCCCTGGCCGCCCTGGCCCTGGATGGATGGGTCAGCCTGCGCAGCGTGGCGGGTACCCGCCGGGTGCCCCTGGCGGATTATTTCCATGGCCCCATGATGACGGCGCTGGCCGAGAATGAAATTTTGTTGAGCCTGCATATACCCCGTGCGCCAGGACCCAGGGGCACGGGTTTTCACGAAGTCAGCGAACGCCGGGGCGATTTCGCCGTGGTCGCGGCGGCGGCGGTGATTGGGCTTGATGCAAGGGGCGTCTGCGATCATGCCGCCCTGGCCATCGGCGGCGCCGATGGGACACCAAGGCGGATCGGGGAGGTGGAGGACAAGTTACGGGGTCAACGCCTGGACGGGGCGGTTATTGCCGGCCAGCTGTCCGGGATCGGCGCGGCCCTGACGCCGGGTGGGGACCAGCATGCGGGCGCGGCCTACCGCCTGCGGGTGGCCCGGGTCTTAGCGGAGCGGGCCTTGTTGGAAGCCTTGGCCGAGGTGACCACATGAGTAAATTCGACATCCGCCTGACCATCAATGATCGACCCCACCGCGCCGGGGTGGAGCCGCGCCTGTCCCTGCTGGATTTTTTGCGCGACCATATCGGCCTGGGCGGCACCCATATGGGTTGCGAGCACGGCGTGTGCGGGGCTTGCTCCATCCTGCTCGACGGGGTGCCGGTGCGGGCCTGCCTGATGCTGGCGGTGCAGGGCCACAGCTGCCATATCACCACCGTGGAAGGCCTGTGCAATGACGACGGCACGCCGGGCCTGCTGCAGGATGCCTTTATCGAGGCCCATGGCATGCAATGCGGCTACTGCACGCCGGGCATGCTGATCTGCGCCCAGGCTTTGCTGGTCGAGAATGATCAGCCGACGTTGGCGGAGATAAAGGACGCCATTGGCGGCAATCTGTGCCGCTGCACGGGCTATGTGCAAATCATAGAGTCGATCCAGTTGGCGGCCCGGCGCCTGCGGGAGGCGGCGCGATGAAATCCGAACCGGCTAGGAACCTGCACTATGTCGCTCAGAAACGCCGGGTGCGCGAGGATCAGCGCTTTGTCACCGGGGGCGCCAAGTTTGTCCAGGACATCGTACTGCCCGGCACCAAGCATGCCGCCGTGCTGCCCTCGCCCTACCCCAGGGCCCGCATTCTATCCATTGATACGGCGGCGGCCGAGGCACTGAATGGCGTGCAACTGGTTCTGACCGGGGCGCAACTGGCCGCGGACTGCAATCCGATCCGCCTAGGCCTGAAGCTGCCGCAGATAAAATGGTACCCCCTGGCCGTGGACATGACCCGCTATGTGGGCGAGTGGGTCGCCATCGTGGTGGCGGACGATGGTTATATTGCCGAGGACGCCCTGGATCTGATCGAGGTTGACTACGCGCCGCTGGACGCCGTTGTCGACCCGGAAGCGGCCTTCGCCGAGACGGAACGATTTGTCCATCCCGATCATGGCAGCAATGTGCTCTACCACGGCAATTTCCTCTGGGGCCCGGTGGAGCAGGATTTCGCCGCCGCCGATGACAGCCTTAGCCTGCGCACCCGCTGGGGCCGCAGCGCCACGGTGCCGATCGAGACCTTTGGTGTCTTGGCGTCCTGGAACCGGGGCACGGAAATTCTCGATGTCTGGGCCTCCATCCAGATGCCGAATTTCGTGGAGCTTCTGGCCGCCACCCTGGACTATCCCCTGAATTCGATCCGTCTGCACCAGGATGTGGACGTGGGCGGCAGCTATGGCGTGAAGCGGGGCATCAAGCAAAGCGTCCTGGCCGGTTATCTCTCGCGCCGGCTGGGGCAACCGGTGCGCCTGATCGAGGATCGGCTGTGGAACATGGCGGGGGGTGATGCCCATGGTCCCGACCGGATTTTCGATACGGATGTGGCCTTTAACAACGACGGCGTCATCCGATCCATCAAGATCCGTGCCCTGGATGACGCGGGTGCCTATCCAGGCAGGGCGCCGTTCCAATTGGCCAAGCCGATCTCCGCCCTGGTCGGTCCCTATAAGATTAATTCGGTCAAGTACGAGGCCATATCGGTCTGCACCAACAAGACCGGCCAGGTGCCCGTGCGCGGCTTCGGCCAGGCGCCGACCAACTATATGATCGAAATGGCCGTTGACGCCGTGGCCCGGCATTTGAATATAGACCGATTAGAGCTACGCCGGCGCAATCTGATCCAGGCTCATGAATTTCCCTACCAAATCCCGCCCGGCAGTGAATACGATAGCGGCGATTACCAAACCGTGCTGCAAAAGGCCCTGGACCTGGCCGGCTACGAACAATTGCTGGTGCGCCGGGACAAGGCGCGGGCGGCGGGGCGCCTGGCCGGAATTGGCATCGCCACCAATCTGGAACCGGGCGGCGGCAACAACATTTTCGAATATCTCATGGACCCCGGGGCGGAGATCACCACTTTCATGGAGGGGTGCGAGGTGCGCGTGGACCCCCAGGGCAACATCACCGGCATCATGGGCACCACGACCGCCGGCCAGGGCCACGAAACCATGTTCGCCACCATTTTGGGCGAGGAGCTGGGGTTCGATCCCGACGACATCCGCATCGTCCATGGCGACAGCCTGTCCAGCCTGCCCACGCGCAGCCCCATTGCCTCGCGCATGGCGATCATGCTGGGCGGTGCGGCGGCGGGGGCGGCGGGCAAGATCAAGGACCGCGCCCTGGCCATCGCCGCCCACAACCTGGGCCGAGGGGTGGAAGATCTGGAATATTCATCCGGCACCATAAGCGACCGCGATGATCCCAGCCGTAAGATAACCTGGGAAGAGATCTGCTTCATCGCCTACCGGGCCTATCACAAATTGCCCGAGGGCCCCAACGGCAGGGAGCCGGGTTTTCAAGTTCAGTTCATCTTTCAAGTGCCAGGCGGCGGCAAGCTGCCCGATGGCGACAACCGGGTCGGCATCTATCCCTGTTTTTCCTTTCAGGCGCATATTCCATATGTGGAGATCGACCCGGGCACGGGCCGGGTTACCGTGCTCGACTATGCCATCGCCCATGATTGCGGCACGGTGATCAACCCCGACATCGTGCGCGGCATGGTCATCGGCGGCCTGGCCCACGGTATCGGCGCCGCCCTGTACGAGAAATTTTCCTACGACGATGAAGGGCAGTTTCTCTCCGCCACCTTCGCCGATTACCTCATGCCGTCCGTGCATGAAATCCCCGATGTCAGGGATGTGGAGCACTGCACGCCATCGCCCTTGACCTCCCATGGCCAAAAAGGCTCCGGCGAGGGCGGCTATCTGGGCGCGCCGGCGGCCATCGCCTCCGCCGTCAACGACGCCCTGGCGCCCTTGGGTGTTACCATCCACGAACTGCCCATGCGTATGCACAATTTGGAAGCTCTGATTAACGAGGCAAAATCTTAAATGATAATCGACACCCACGCCCACTACACGCCCCAGGCCATGCTGGCCGCCCTGCAATCCAAAATCGGCCAGTTTCCGAATGTGGAATTGTTGCATAAGGACGACAGCTATCAACTGGTCTTTGCCAGCCTGTCGCCAACCCGGCCCCTGTCGCCGAAATTGCGCGAGACGGAGCAGCGCCTGGCCTGGATGGATGAACAGCGCATCGACCGCCAGATCGTCGGCGGCTGGCTGGACAGTTTCGGCTATGAGCTGAGGGGCGAAGAAGGCGAAGCGTGGAGCCGGTTTCTGAACGAATTCCAAATGCGCGGCACCGGCAGTCTGGACCGCCTGACGCCCCTGGCCACGGTGCCCTTGCAGGACGGCAAGCGCGCGGCAAGGGTGTTGGAGGAGGCCCTGGCCGCCGGTTTCAAGGGTGCGATGATCGGCACCCAGCCGAGGGGCAGTGAAGGAAACCTGGATGATCCCGACCTGGACCCGTTCTGGGAGACCGCGAGCGGCCTGGGCGCGACCATATATCTTCACCCCATGTTCGGCTGCGGCGATCCCCGCCTGCTGGATTACGACATGATCAACGCCGTCGGCCGGGGCACGGACACTACAACGGCGGTGGCGCGCATGCTGTTCGCGGGACATTTCCTGAAATATCCGAACATGAACTTCATTCTTTCCCACGGCGGCGGCGCCATCCCCTACATGCTGGGCCGCCTGGCCCGCAATTTTGAGATCCACCCCGGTAAATACGCCGACCCGGTGGCGGGCTTCAAAAAACTCTATTTCGACAGCGTGCTGTTCGCCCCCGATGCCCTGAACTATCTATGCGGCTGCTGCGGTCCTGACCGGGTCATGCTGGGTTCCGACTATCCCTTCCCCATCGGTGACGGCGAACCGCTAAAAGTTGTGGAGGCGGCGGATTTGGACGAGGGGCAAAAACAAATGATCCTCGGCGATACGGCGGCGCGGTTGTTTGGTTAATTCACTTTCATGAAGGCCGGATGGCGGAACGGATCGCCGTGATTCAGGCTTTCGTGCAAGCCGGCGACGCGGGGGCCGCAGGGGCCGGGGCGGGTAGCATAAGTGGCATCGGTGCCGAAGAAGCGCAATGACAGCGTCTCGCGCTTGGCCTCCGCAGTGGTGCTTGTGGTGGCGCCGCCGCCGTGCAGGACGGCCGGGTGAAAGGCGATGACATCGCCCGGTTCAACGGCCCACGAGACGAAGTCCCAATCATCGGGCGCGCCGTCAACATCGGGCAGGCGGGGCAGGTGCCCGCCGGGGTAAAGGGGTTCCGTGGGATCATCCAGGTTAAAGGTGGAGCCGTTATAGAGCGGCCCGCGGTGGGAGCCACGCACGAATTCCAGAGATTCTGATTTCGGCACCGGCGCGAAGTTGAACCAAAAGACGATCAGATGATCGCCGTCGATGGCCAGATAGGATGAATCCTGATGCCAGGGCGTGCGCCGGCAGGCCCCCCATTTGCGGAAGACCTGTTCATACATGAACCAGATGTCGTCGCTGCCCCATAGCCCGGTCGCCAGGTTCGCCAAGGGCCCCTGTTGGAGAAAATCCAGATAGATCGCGCCCGCCGCCGGATTGGCTTTGTCCTCGAAAGATTCCATGCCGGCCCCGAGCCAGCCGCCGCCATGGCCGTAAGGACCTGGATGTTCCAGACTCCAATCGTAACAGGCCCTGGCCTGGTCCAGTCCGTCGCGGTCCAGGGCGCCGGTCAGCTTGATCACCCCGTCTTCGCGAAACCGGCGGCGCAAGGCCTCGAATTCCGGCGCGCTCACGGATATATATTTGGTTTGTCGGTCATCGCGCCATTCTAACATAAAACTAATGCGTTGGCGGCGACATGACTTCCGTTATCTTCCCGATGGTCTTGTCGATATGGGCGTAAAAGGCCGTGGCGAAGGCCGTGGTCATGGAGACGCTTTGCCGGCGTCCGTCATTGTGACTGCTGTGCTTTACGAAAACCTGATCATCGACCAATGCGGTGAGACGGTTGTTGATGGTGGACTTTGCGGCTTGGGCCAAAAAATACAGATCCGAGACATAAATTACCCGGCCTGAAATTTGTGATTTGGCGACCACATAAATCAATTGCCAGGTGAGCGCCTCGGTGCTGCTGTTGATGGACAGCGCTTGCCTCCGCTTGCTTTCATCCAGGTAAATTTGAATGTAGCGGAGTCGATTCGCCCGGCCCGGCACTTGCCGGATTCCCGCCGGGGGAACAGCATCATCCGAAAATCCCGTGCCATTGCCGCGATGCCTCAAGAAATCGGCGATGATATTGAAATAGATATCCACGGTCTCCGATAAGGAACCGTATGGCTTGAAATCACGCCGCATTGAAGGGGGCAGCGCGCGGCCGATGATATCCAGCTTCTCTGAGACAAATTCAGAATATCGCCGGGACGCCGAAAGGCACGAGTTTACGTGTGCCAGCAATAGTTTAGCGGAGACCGGTTTTCGCAGGCAATGGGTGGCGCCGCCGTTCAGACGCTCAACAACGGCGTCATCATCAATATGACCCGAGAGGAAGATGAACGGAATGATGTTGAGATCGCCTTCCGCCGCGCGAACATGTCGGAAAAATTCGTCGCCGCTCATACTCGGCATCCGGATATCGGAAATGATCAGATCCGGCCGGTCGGTCTTCATTACCTGCAGCCCCAGGTTGCCATTTTTAGCTTCAATTACACAATGGTTCTCGCGTTCAAGCATACGCCGGACCGTATCTCTAAAATCAGCTTCGTCGTCTAACAACAGGATTTTCAAGGTTATGAACCATAATTTGCACAATAGATTTACGTCCAGTCACCAAGCGATTTTCAACGCGGCAATATCTATTCGCAACCGGAAATTGGTATGGTTTTGGAACGGCGGTTAATTGAATGCAAATTTATTAAGAATGCGATAAATCAAAAATCCATGACTTGGCATGCCCCGACCTTGACAAATTCATATGCGGCCATCGTAAGCATTGCGGCCAATCTCGCAGGCCAACAAGGTAAAGGTTTCCCGATCCCCGGCGTCCGACATGGCGGCGGCGATGCCGGAACGGCTGTTGATGGCCACCCCATGGCCGCCCATGGCGTTGGCCAGAGCGACAAAATCCGTGGCGCCAAATGTCACGCCCAGGGGCTCAAGACCGCTTTCGCGCTGTTTCTTTTCGATCAAGGCCAGGGCGTGGTCCACGAACACCACGACCAGGATGTTTTGCCGCAAATCCCGCAAGGTGGCCAATTCGCCCATGACCATTTCCAGGCTGGCATCGCCCATGAAACCGATCACCATGCGACCCGGCGCCGCCAGTTTGGCGCCGATGGCCAAGGGCAGGGCGCAACCCATGGTGCACAGCGCCGATGATTGCAACAAGCCGCGCGGTTGGAAACAGCGCCAAATTTGCGATAACAGGATGCGGTGCGCACCGCTGTCAGCGGTGGCGATGGCATTGTCGGGGCTGTGTTTTTGAATTTCGTCTACCAGGGCGCCGGGGCCCCAATCCTCGTCGGCCCGGAACGCCGCGATCAGCGCCGCCCGGGTTGCCGCCGCCTCGCCATCGGGCCAGGTTTCGTTATGTCCGCCCCTCCGGTCTCCACCTTGTCCCAGCGCCTCCAGGCCCGCGCCCACATGACACCGGAAGGACCAGCGCGCCTGATGCATATAGTGGGTGTTTTCCAGGCCGCCCAGTTCGATTACGTCCGCGCCCTCCGGCCAGGGATCGCGCCAGCCCGCGCGCATTTCGATGGGGTCATATCCGGCCAGAATTATGCAGTCGCTTTGCGCCACCAAAGGCAGCAAATGGCTGTCCGCCAGGGGCGACAGTCCGGCGCCACCCAGGGCCAGGGGTTCATCCTCCGCCAGCACGCCCTTGGCCTTGTAGGTGGTGATGAGAGGAACCTGAAACCGGCGCGCGAACGCCGCCACGGCGGCGGCGGAATGGTCATGCAAAACGCCGACACCGGCGATCAGAAGGGGCCGCTTGGCGGTGGCGAGGCAGGCCTGGGCCGCCTCCCATTCAGGGCCGGGCGCGGGCGCCAGGGGCAACGTTGGCGACTGCAACCGGGCCCGTTCGGCGCCCTGATCCATGGTCGCGACCGAGATCGGCACATCAATATGCACCGGACCGGGAGGATAGGCGGTGGCGATGGCGATGGCTTTGTCCGCCAACACGTCCACGGCGCTACCGGCAAGGGTTAGGGAGGCCTTGGTGATGGGTGCCAGCAACGCCGCATGGTCAAGGACCTGATGGGTGTAGCGCGCCGCCTCGGCCGCCTCGACACAGCCGGTGATAAAGATCAATGGCACCTGGTCCTGCAGGGCGTTGGCCATGACGTTGGCGGCATTGGCCACGCCGGGCCCCAGGGTGGCCAGCAGAATGCCCGGCGCGCCGGTGACATGGTGGGTGCCCTCGGCCATGAAGCCGCCGGAATTTTCATGCTTGCACAATTCGAACCGAATGCCGGCCTGGTCCAGGGCCGCCATCACCGCCAAAACCTCGCCGCCGGGTATGCCAAAGGCATGGCGGCAGCCGGCCCGGAACAGGGCGCGGGCCAGAATATCGACACTGTTGTTCATCACGTCCCAACGTTTCCCGGCAGTTCGGTTATCCATGTTCAATTGATTGTTACACGCTTCCTGGACAACCCAGGCTTTGCTAGACTAGCCATACTCATATTAGTGCGGAAAGGACAGCCATCATGAGTTTAGCCGAACAATTGGACAAGATACGCGCCGGCGGGGCAAAGCGTTTGCCGGAGGACACGCGGGCGTTCATGGCCGCCGCGGCCCAAGGCTTGCGCGACAGCGACCTGCTGGACCGGGCCTTGAATACCGGTGACCGGCTGCCCGCATTCGCGTTGGAAAATGCCCAGGGCACGGTGGTGCGTTCAGACGCGCTGTTGGCCAAGGGACCCATGGTGGTGACTGTTTTTCGCGGCGTCTGGTGACCCTACTGCAATGCAGAGCTGTATGCTTTGCAAGGCATTCTGAACGAGCTTGAAGACCTGGGCGCCAGCCTGGTCGCGCTGACGCCGCAAAAGCCGGAGCACAACCGCGCCAGTACGGATAAGAGCAATTTGAACTTTCATTTGCTGACCGACCCGGGCAACGCCTACGCGGCGGAACTTGGCATCCGTTTCGAGCTGCCAGCAGATCTGCGCCAGGTTTATCAGGGATTGGGCATTGATCTGGTGGCCTACAACGGTGATGAAAGCTGGACTTTGCCGGTGCCGGCGCGCTACGTGGTTGATGGCGGCGGTATCATCCGGGCCGCCGATGTTGGCGTGGATTACACCCACCGGCCGGAGCCTGGCAAAACCCTCGACGATCTGCGTGGGCTTGGTTGACGCAACGGCTCATCTCCTGCGGTCGGGGTGTTGGGCCGCGCTAGTTTTGATTTTGGCGGCGTGCACCGCCCAGGCGCCTTCCGAGGGCAGCGCGAAGGCGGATGACAAGACGATCTTCGTCACCTCCAACGGCTGGCATACGGGCGTTGTCATGGCGAAGTCGGATATACCGGCCGGGCTGTTGCCGGAAGTAGCCGACTTTCCCGAAGCCGCGTACTTTGAATTTGGCTGGGGCGATGCCGAATTTTATCCGGCCAGGGAGGTGTCCATCACCATGACCATGGCCGCCGCCCTGGTGCCGACCCCGGCGGTGATGCATATGGTGGGCCTCTGGACCAAACCGGTGCGATACTTCCCCAAGGCGGAAGTCGTCTCCTTGATCGTATCGGCGGAGAACCTTGGGCGTCTGGCTGCATTCATAGACGGCAGTTTCAAGCGACCCGGGGCTGGACGGGCCTCCCGATCCGCGCCGGGCCTTTATGCCGCATCGGGCTTCTATCCCGCTAAGGGCCGCTTCCATCTGCTCAACACCTGCAACACCTGGACGGCGCTGGCCTTGCGGGCGGCTGGCTTCAAGATAGACGCCCAGGGCACCATCCAGGCCGGGTCTCTGATGCAACAGGTCCGCGGATTAGGCCGGACGTAGGGTCTCCGCGGCCCGCTCCCGCAGCTCCGCCTTGCGCACCTTGCCGGTGGAGGTCATGGGCAGTTCGGGCAGGAACAACACATGCCGGGGGATCTTGAACGAGGCGATCCGGCCCCGGCAATAGTCCAGTAATTCGTCCTCGCCAGGCGACCGCCCCGCCTTCGCCACCACGAAGGCGACGGCCACTTCGGTCAAGCGCTCATCGGCATGGCCGACCACCGCCACATCGGCCACATCGTCATGGCCCAGCAGATAGCCCTCCACTTCCATGGCATCCACGTTCTCGCCGCCGATCTTCAGCATATCCTTGTAGCGGCCCAGAAAACGGAGGAAGCCGTCGGCCCGCAAATAACCCATGTCGCCGCTATGAAACCAACCCTCCTGATCATAGGCGGCGGCGGTTTCTTCCGGTTTTTTGTAATAGCACAACATCAGACTATAGGACTTGATGATAATTTCGCCCAGCGTGCCCGTGGGCTGATCGTTGCCGGTTTCGGGGTCGATGACCCGTAAGTCATAGCCGTCGCAGGGATGGCCGGAGGAATAGCAGATTTGTTCGGGGCTCGAATCTAGAAACGACAAACAGGCGTTGCCGCCGATCTCGGTCATGCCATAGGCGGTGACGGGCCTGATGGGCGCCAGCACGTCCAGGGCCTTGCGCATCACCGGCACCGCGCTGTTGGTGCCGCCGCCGAAAATGCCGGTGCGCAGGGACGACAGGTCTCTGGCCCTGGCTTCCTGGGCATCGATCAGGCCCTTCAAGTGGGTTTCGAAGCCTGATAACTGGGTCACGCCTTCCGCTTCGATGGCATCGAGGCAGGCTTCGGGGTCAAACATTTCCACCAGGATCTGCCGGTTGCCCGTGGCCATGGACAGCATGGGCCCATCCAGATAGCCAAAAATATGGAACAGGGGCAGATAGTTGAACATCACATCCCGTTCCGTGGTGCCCAGGATCTTCACCCGGTCGATCTGGTTGCGCAGAAAGCCATGGCTGCGCACAACCCCCTTGGGAAAACCCGTGGTGCCGGAGGTGTACATGATGAAGGCCGGATCGTCGCGCCGGACGGCCGCCGCCCGCCGGGCCAGCTCCCCATTCAGCGCAGCATCGTCGTTGCCCGCGATCCCGGCCCAATGATGGGTTCCAAAGGGCGCCGTCGCCGCCGCTTCCGTGGTTTTGATAATGATCCGTTGCAGATAGGGAAATTGCTCCGAAGCAATCGTACCCTCGGCGGAACGTTCGTTGTCGCCCACCATTTCCTGGGTCATTTGCCAATAATCGATGGGGCCGGAGGTGTCGTGGGTGATCAAGGTGCTGCAATCCGCCTGGCCCAGGACATAGGCCGCATCCGCCGTGCGAAAGCGTGTGTTGATGGGCACCATGACAGCGCCCACCCTGGCGATGGCAAAGATCAGATGGATCCATTCAGGGCAATTGTTCAGCCAGACCGCGACCCGGTCGCCCACACCGACCCCGGCGGCGATCAGCCCACGGGCCACCTGATCGGACCGCGCCGCGATATCGGTGAAGCTCTGCCGCTCATCACGAAAGGCCAAGGCCTCCCGCCCGCCCCAGCGGTCCGCCGCCAGCCCGGGCAGATCCGCCAGGGTGGTGGCGTCATTCCATGGCGTCGGATTAGGCGTCAGGTTCACTGTTGGGGAAAACCATACAATTTCGCCGCATTGTCATAGGTTGTCTTCTGCCGGATGCCGTCGGGCAGATGCGCCATTTCCCGCTCGATGAACTCCTGACTGTCGGGCCAGATACCATCCGGGTGCGGGAAATCAGAGCCCCACATAATGTTGTCCTCGCCCAGATTGTCGACCAGTTTCATGCCGACGGGATCGCTTTGGAAGGTGGCATAACACTGGCGGTACCAATATTCCGACGGCTTCATTTTCAGGGTCAGGTCCTTGAACTGATCCTCCCATTCCAGGTCCATATGTTCCAGGATATAGGGGATCCAGCCAATACCGCTTTCCCCAATGACAACCTTCAGATCCGGATGGGATTCCAGCTTGCCGCCGAAAATGATCTCCATCAACTTGTTGGACATCAGCATTTGAAAGGCGGTGATGAAGACGGCGAAGGCCTGGCGCCCTTCCAAGGGCTCCATGGCGGCAAAATCCGGTGCCTTAGTGCCGCCGCCGGTGTGGAAATGCAGGGGCAGTTTCGAGGCCGCCGCCGCCGCGAATACCGGGTCCCAATGCTTGTGATACAACGGCTTGCCGTCGGGCACCGAGGGGATTTCCAGGCCGCTGACGCCGCCGCGTTCCGCGACCCGCTCAATCTCCGCCACCGCCGCGGCGATATCATGGCCGGGGATGGAGGCGATGCCCGCCAAGCGGTCAGGGTAGACGCCGCAAAAATCGGCCAGCCAGTCATTATAAATCGCCATCATCACGACGGAGGCATCCGGGTCGTTCAAACGCCCCGCAGCGCCCAGAATACCGTACAGCACCTCGCCCACCACGCCGTCCAGATCCTGGTCCTTGATGCGCAGATCAGGCTCGGTCAGGCGGCGGATGCCATTCTTGCCATCCTCGTACAGACCTTGTTCCGCCATGCGGTCGGAGCGGTGGATAACACCCGGCACATATTCCCGGCCGGCCGAGCCCATGCCGTTCTGCAAGCCGAACTGCCCGCCGCCGTTGGAGACCCAGACCGGACCAATGGGCCCGTCCGTGACATAAGGCATGCGGTCCTTCATGGCGGCCGGGGCATTGTCGGTGAACAGATCGGGCGGCAGCCAGATCAGATCAATATGGCAGTCGGCGGAAATTACTCCCTTGGGCATTTTGATGGCCTTTCCTCGTTTTACGGTTTCTCGAATTCTTGGTTGTGCGGCTTGTTATTGCTTTGGCGGCTGCCGCTGTTGGTTCAGCTATTGGTTTGGCGGCGCGTTACTGCACCGAGGAGAATTTGGTCGGCACCAGGAACTGGCTGCTCAGGGAGGCGACGATCTGGCCGTTGGCCTCGGTCTCGGCGCGTTTCTCCAGCCATTCGGGATCGGTGGCAAAGGCGCCGAACTTCTGCTCCCGCTCGGCCATGGAGTCCCAGGCCAGCAGGTAGGTCAGGTCCTGATTGGATTCGCCAATCGCCGTGGTCCAGAAACCCGCCTGGCGGATGCCGAACCTTTCCCAGATGGGCAAGGTGATGGTCTCGAACCGCTTCAACAAATCCGGCAGCCGGCCCGGCACGCAATGGTAAATACGCAGTTCGTAGATCATGATGTTTTCCTCTCCATTTAATTTCCCTACCTTTCTAGCCGCTTGCTGTCAAAATGGGAACAGCGGCGACACAACACCTTGTCATGCCATAGTGTGTGTCCATCCCGCTAACTCGAACCATCCATCCAAGGAAGCATCCATGCCGACTGTTCGCAAAGCCATTTCCGATATGCAAACCCAACGTATCGGCGAGGTCTCCCGCATCGCCATCGGTGATCCGGATGTCATTCCCCTGTGGTTTGGGGAACCTGATCTGGACACCCCTGAATTCATCCGGCAGGCGGCGATCGACGCCATGCAGGCGGGGCACACCCGCTATGTGAACAAGCGCGGCATCCCGGAGTTGCGACAGGCCATCCTCGACTACACCCAGACCCATTTCGGCGTGGATTTGGCGCCCGAACGCATCACCGTCACCGCCTCGGGCATGACGGCGATCCTCATAGCCACGGAAACCCTGGTGGACAACGGCGACAATGTGGTGATGGTCGCGCCGATCTGGCCCAATATTTTCTACTGCACCCAGACCATGGGCGGGGAAAGCCGTTATGTGCGCCTGGATTCGACCGAAACCGGCTGGCAACTGGACCTGGACAAGCTGTTCGATGCCTGCGACGAGCGCACCAAGGCCATCTTCATCGCCTCGCCCTCCAATCCCACCGGCTGGTTGATGGAGCCCGAACAACAGCAAGAGGTACTGGATTTCTGCCGCAAGCGGGGCCTTTGGATTATCGCCGACGAGGTCTATCACCGCATTGTCTACGACCGCCCCGTGGCTCCCTCGTTCCTGTCCATCGCCGAACCGGACGACGCTCTGTACGTGATCCATTCCATGTCCAAGGCCTGGTGCATGACCGGTTGGCGTTGCGGCTGGATGGTGCATCCGGCGGAGCTGGGGGACAAAATGGGGGACCTTTCGGGCATCAACAACACCGGCGCCACCTCGTTCGTGCAGCATGCCTCCGCCGTGGCGCTGCGCGACGGCGAGGACTTTGTGGCGCAAGGCGTGGAACGCTGCCGCCGGGGTCGGGATATCGTGCACCAGCGCCTGGGCGGCCACCACCGCATCACCCTTGCCGCGCCCAAGGCCGCCTTCTACGCCTTCCCGGAAATTGCCGGCCTGACGGATGATCTGGAATTCGCCAAGCTATTGGTCCGCGAACACCGGGTCGGCGTGGCGCCCGGTTCCGCTTTCGGCCCCGGCAACGAAGGCTTTCTGCGGCTTTGCTTCGCCAAATCCGAGGCTCAACTTTCCGAGGCCATGGACCGGATCGAGGCGGGCTTGGATACGCTCTGAGCACGCCTCCAGCCGCATTTGAATGGCTTGATTATGGAAAATACTGTATCTTTCCGACAGTGGCGGACGCGCACGGTTTAGAGCTTTTCAAGCTTGATCCGCGCTAGCCCGCTCCCCCACCCGGCCACCCATCAATCATAATTCCGTGGGTGGCCGGGTGGGGGAGCGGGCTGGCAGGTCCTTAGTCACGAGATAGGTAACACATTTACGTCACGACATAGGTAACAGTCCACACTGTCGGCTGGGAGGACCAGCCGATGCCTTGGACGGAGACTTGTGCGATGAATGAACGAATGTGTTTTGTAGCGGCCTATCTCGATGGCGCCGAGAGCATTAGTGCCTTGTGCCGGGAGTT
>JAYGEA010000168.1:0-19846 GCA_046582635.1 Alphaproteobacteria bacterium | reverse complement strand
GGTGGCTTTGACCAGGGCCGGATCGGGTGCCGGACGCAGGCCGCCGGACCGGGTGAAGGAACCGCGCGGGCCCGCCGGCTTGGCCGCGGCCTTGGTCGCTGGGTCGGCGGCATGTTTGTCGCCCTGTTTGTCTGGATGTTTGTCTGGATGTTGGTCCGCGTGTTGGTTCGATGTCTTTTGGCCGTCGCTTTTTTGGCCAGTGTCCTCGACCGTGGGTTCGGGGCTGGGTGGCGCCTTTTTCGTCTTGGTTTTGCTCCCGTGCCCGTCCTCTTTCTTGGCCGGCTGGGGCGCCTCATCGGCGTCTTTATCAGATTTTTTGTGGTCGCCGTCTTCCCCGTCGTGGCCCCCTTCCGTCTTGGCCGCAATTCTTGGCGGGTCTTGTTCGCCTCGGCCTTCCTTGGTCAGGTCGATGCTCATCGTGGCGCGGGTTAAATCGGCCATCGGTTCGGGCTGTTCGGGGGCTTGATAGCTGTATGTCAACCAGGCCGCCAGAGCCGCCGCGCCGACCACCAGCGCGAACACCACCACGGCAAAGACGCCCGGCGTCCGCCGCCTGGCTTTTGCCGCGCGTTCCTTGGCGGGCTTCTTGACCCTGGGTTTCCTGGCCACGCTAAAGTAATCCCGGCCGCCGCTGGCTACTCAGCGCCACGCCGCTGCAACAAGGCCATGCCGCGCAGCAGGTCCAGGGCATAGGTCAATTGGAAATCCCGTGGCCGCTTGGTCGGCTCTCCATTGCCGTTCGCCTTGGGTTTTTCTTCCTCCTTTTTCTCCGCCTTCAGATGCTTCGGCAAATCGGCCTCGCTGCGGCGCCGGCCGTTATTGGCCTTTTCCACCCGCACCTGTTCCACCATGACGTCGGGGTTGATGCCCTTGGCCTGGATGGAGGTGCCCGACGGGGTGTAATAGCGCGCCGTGGTCAGGCGGATGGCGCCGTGGCCCTGCAGCGGCACGATGCTTTGCACCGAGCCCTTGCCAAAAGATTTGGTGCCGATGATCAAGGCCCGTTGATGGTCCTGCAAGGCGCCGGCAACGATTTCCGAGGCCGAGGCCGAACCGCCGTTGATCAACACCACCACCGGCAGACCGTCCGCCAAATCGCCCGCCTTGGCGCTATAGCGGTGGGTCTCCTCCGCCCGGCGGCCCCGGGTGGAGACGATCTCCCCTTGATCCAGAAAGGCGTCCGACACGGCGATGGCCTGATCCAGGGCACCGCCCGGATTATTGCGCAGATCCAGCACCACGCCCATGAAACGGTTGCCCAATTCTCCCTTGTGCTTGGCCATGGCCCGTTCCAGGCCCGAGTTGGTCTGCTCGGTAAAGGAGGTGATGCGGACGTAGACCACATCGCCTTCCAGACGGGAGCGGACCGACTGCACCTTGATCACGTCGCGGATGATCTTGACCTTGAACGGCTTCTCCACGCCCTTGCGGGCCACGGTCAACACAATCTCCGATTTGATGGGGCCGCGCATTTTCTTGACCGCCTCGGCCAGGGTCATACCCATGACCGGGGTACCGTCAAGATGGGTGATATAATCTCCCGCCTTCATCCCGGCGCGGGCGGCCGGCGTCTCATCAATCGGCGAAACCACCTTGATGACGCCGTTTTCCATGGTCACTTCGATGCCCAAGCCGCCGAACTCGCCTTTGATTTGTTCCCGCATGTTGCGGTAGGCCTTCGGCGACATGTAGGAGGAATGGGGATCCAGGGATCGCAGCATGCCGGTAATGGCCGCCTCGATCAATTCGGAATCCTCGACCTCTTCCACATAGTCGGCCCGAATACGCTCCAACACATCGCCGAACAGGTTCAATTGGCTGTATATGCCATCTTCCTTGGCTTGCACCGGGACTGCCAGGGCCAAGAGAAATGCCGCGACGAGACATGCCGTGAGGAGACATCCCCAGCCCCTGGCCATGCCAATAGACCTACCAATGGCACAGGGCATGCCGAACCGTCTTCCGAACAATTTTTTCATCATCCACTCGCCCTTTCGCGGCTGCTTGACCACCAGGGAGTCGGATTGATCGCCGTCCCCTTGCGCCGTAATTCTACATAAAGAGATCGTTTTCCATCCCCGCCCATAACACCCACCGGCTCGCCGGTCAGCACCGATTGACCGACCACTGTCTGCAACTTCGACAGACCCGCCAGCAGGCTATGGTAGCCCTCGCCATGAGAGATGATCAAGATCAAGCCGTAATCCCGAAACGGGCCGGCGAACACGACCCTGCCCGCATGGGGCGCGACCACCTGCGCCCGGGGCCGCGTGCGCAGGGTGATGCCCTGGGCCCGGGGGCCGAGGCCCGTACTCTCGCCATAACGGCCCACCCTGGTGCCCCGCACCGGCATCCGGAGGCGGCCGCGCAGTTTTGAAAACGCACTGCCGCCACCGATCGCTGGCGCCATGGCCAGTTGCCGGGGTTTCCCGGCGGTAATTTCGCGGCCACCCGATGCTTGCGGCGGATTGAGTGTGCGGGCCATTTCGGCCGCCAATTTGTTGCGCCGCAGCGCCGCCCGGCGCTCGGCTTCATCGGCGGCTTCATCGGCGGCGGCCTCGGCGGCAATGCGACGGTCCCGTTCCACCTTGAGTTCACGCTCCAGGCCGACGGCGCGCCGCCTTTCGCTGTCCAGTCGGCGCTGCTGGCCCAAGCGTTCCTTGCGGCGGGCATCGCCGTCAAGGCGCTGCATCAAACCATGCAGGTCCCGTGCCTTTGACGCCAGCAAGGCCAGCCGTTGGCCTTCCCGGGCGCCCGCCTGGCGCAAGCGTTGTTCGGCCTTGGCCCGGCGCGCCAATAATTCTTCCAGGGACTGGCGCTGGCTGGACAGGGACCGCGCGGCCGCCCGTTGTCGTTGCCCCTCCACGCCCAAGCGCCGGCGCACATCATCCGCTGTGCTCAAGGCAACGCCGATCCGCGCCGCGTCCCGATGCAGGGCGGGCAAGGCAGACGCCAGCAAGCGGCCGCCGCGTACGGTATCCAACATGGTGCCCGGTGCCGCCAGCAAGGCCACGGCGGGTTGCCGCTCCACCCGGGTCAGGGCGGTGATGGAGCGGGCCATGCTCTGGCGCATCTGGCTCAAGCGGCGGCGATGCTCGCGGTCCTGGTCTTGCAGCCGCGTCAATCGTACCTCGATGGCGCTTAACGCCGCTTCCCCCGCCTGTGCCTGTTGTGCGGCATGGGCGGCGGCGAGGCGCAGGGCGTCAATCTGCGCGGCAACGGCGCCTGCCTGCCGGGTTAACGATTTTTGCAGCGCCCGGCCCTCGCGTATTGAGGTTTGGGTCCGCTGCATAACCTTTTGCACATCGACACGGGTGCCCGCCGCAACCGCCGTCCCAATGCCGGCAACAGCCACCAGGCCGGGGCAAAGCAGGCAAAGGAGGACATGATGGGTGCGGAATTTAGCCATGCTTAACCTTGCCGGGCCATTTGGCCGAAGGGTGCGAGGAGCGATCCGCCCGTCATCAGGTCCGGTTGGGCCAAGCCCATCAGGGCCAGCACCGTGGGTGCCAGGTCAGACAAACTGCCATCGCGCAGCGCCACCTGGCCGGACTGCTGGCCGGTCTGTCGGTTGACCAGCAGGACCGGTACCGGGCCGTTGGTATGCTGGGTATGCCGGCCGTCGGTTTCGGGATCGCGCATCATTTCGATATTGCCGTGGTCGGCAGTGATGAGCATCGCGCCGCCGACCGCGTCCAGGGCATCAATCAGGCGGTCCAGGCATTTGTCGATCATCTCGACCGCCTTGATCGCCGCCGCCAAATTACCCGTGTGGCCAACCATATCCGGATTGGCGTAGTTGACCACGATCAGGTCGTAAACATCGTCCCTGATCGCCGCGGCCAACCTGTCCGTGACCTCCCGCGCCGACATCTCCGGTGCCAGGTCATAGGTTGCAACTTTCGGCGAAGGCACCAGAATGCGGTCCTCGCCCTCGAACACCGCTTCCTCCCCGCCGTTCAGGAAAAATGTGATATGGGCGTATTTTTCGGTCTCGGCGATGCGCAATTGCCGCAGTCCGGCGGACGACACCACTTCGCCCAGGGTATGGCGCGGGCGGTCGGTTTGAAACAAGGTTCCCAACATGGCATCCAGGTGATTGGAATAACGGGTCATGCCCAGACGGTCGGCGAAGGCGACCACCCGAACCCGGGCAAAGCCGTCGAAATCGGGATCTACCAGCGCGGCCAGAATTTCCCGCGCCCGATCGGCCCGGAAATTCGCCATCAACAGGCCGTCGCCGTCGCCCATGCCATCGTACCCGGCCATTACCGTGGGCAGGATAAATTCGTCGCCAACTTCGCCTGCGTAGGACTGGCCAATGGCCTCCGCCGGGTCCCCCCCACCTGCGTCTTCACCCGTGCCTTCGACCATGGCCCCGTAGGCCAGGCTGACCCGTTCCCAGCGTTGATCCCGGTCCATGGCGTAGTACCGCCCCGAAAAGGTCGCGACGCGAATGTTATAGTCCGCCGCGGTTTCCGTGAGGACATCGGCCATATTGCCCGCGCCGCTATTGGGCGGGGTGTCCCGGCCGTCCATGAAACAATGCAGCCAGACGGGGATGCCCGCGCCAGCAATGATGCGGGCCAGGGCGACGATATGATCGGAATGGGCATGCACGCCGCCAGGCGATAGCAGGCCCAGCAGATGGCAGGCGCCGCCGCTGTTCCGCAATGTCTCGATGAATTGTCCGAGGCGGGGGTTCGCGGCCAAACTGCCGTTCGCCACGGCGGCATCAATGCGCGGCAAATCCTGCATCACCACCCGGCCGGCGCCAATATTCTGATGGCCAACTTCCGAATTACCCATTTGTCCATCGGGCAGGCCCACGGCCAGGCCCGAAGTTTGCAACAAGGCATGGCCGCAGCTCGCCAACAGGCGGTCATAGACCGGCGTATTGGCCAGGGCGATGCCGTTGTCGGCGCGGTCGGGGCGATGTCCCCAACCATCGAGTATACAAAGTACAACCGGGCGCACGACAGGGCGCGGGATATTCTTCACGCGAAGCCTCAAAATCTAGTGTTTAGTCACTGATTCGACACCAATATGCCGCAGCAGGTACCGAATGCAACCGCTATCGTCAGGCCCGATGATATGGATGCCCCGTTAATATGGCGTGAGCACGGTAAAGTTGCTCCATCAACATCGCGCGCGCCAGCAAATGGGGCCAGGTCATGGCACCGAGGGACAGCGTAAAATGGGCCTCATTGACAAGCAGGCGATGCAAACCATTCGCCCCGCCGATGACAAATGCCAGATCGGCAATGCCGTCGTCCCGCCACCGGCCCAGGCGCTTGGCGAAATCCGCGCTGGATAAGGTTTTGCCCCCGCCGTCCAGGGCAATCATGGTCGCGCCATCGGGCATGGCACCGCGCAGCAAGTCCGCTTCCGCCGCCGCCAGTTTGTCGTCCCTGAGCTTCTTGCGCACCTCGACTTCACGGAGATCCACGTCCCACGGCAGCCGTTTTCGGTAGGTTTCGCAGATTTCAGCCGTCGGATCACCTTTGGACCTGGCGACCGCGCAAATCGTAATGCGCATGGGTCTAGAGGGCGGCGCGCTCGGGCTCCGCCATCTCGATGGACCACATTTTTTCCAGGTTATAGAACTCGCGAACTTCCTGGCGAAACAGGTGCACGATAATGTCGCCCATGTCGATCAGCACCCAATCGCGTTTGTTCATGCCCTCGACCTTGCACCGGCCCAGGCCAAGCTCCCTGACCTTGCGCAGCAAATGGTCCGCCATGGCGCCCACATGCCGGTCCGAACCGCCCGAGGCGATGACCAGATAGTCCGCAATGGAGGATTTACCGTGCAGGTCGATGACAACCAGATCTTCCGCTTTGTCGTCATCGAGAGAACTATTCACGAATGCCAGCATTTCTTGGCCTGTCGCTGGCTGTTGGCTTGCGCTTGCTATAGCGAATAGCTCCTTACATTTGTAATGGTCTGCATATTGACCCTTTTGTTCACGGTTGATGGTTTATTATGGCAACATTTTGCCGAAAAGTCATCTCAATTTGATGTTATTTTGGAGTTTGCGCGGATCGCCGTGCTTGACGCTGTATGCAGGCGTGAAAACAAGAAACACCACGCCGGCGCCGCCGTCAGGGGCAACACCGCCGGCCGTTGCACCCGGTTGCGGCCGTAGCGCGCGGCCGCCGCCCCCGCCAGTGCCCGGTAGCCCACGCGATCGCGGTTGAAAATGGCCATGGGCATGGTTTCCATGATCTGCCGCCAACGGCGCCAGCGCGGCAGTTGCACCAGATTGTCCGCCCCCATGAGCCAGACAAAGGCATGTTCGGGCCAGCGTTCGCGGATCGCCGCGATGGTGTCCACCGTATATTGCGTGCCCAGGCGCCGTTCCAGGTCGCTGACATGAATGCGCGGATGGGAGGCGACCGCCCCGGCCCCGGCCAGACGCGCCGCCAGGGGCGCCATGCCGGCCCGGGGCTTCAACGGGTTCTGCGGCGAGACCAGCCACCAGACCTGATCCAGGCGCAGTTGCTTGAGGGCCAGCAGCGAGATATGCCGATGGCCGTCGTGGGCTGGATTGAACGAGCCCCCCAGCAGACCGATTTTCAGACGCGCCAAACCGATACCTCAATACTTCACCACTACGGCCGCACCTGGCCCTGACCATGGACGACATATTTGAACGACGTCAATTGCTCCACGCCGACCGGACCGCGGGCATGCAGGCGGCTGGTGGAGATGCCGATCTCGGCCCCCATGCCGAATTCGCCGCCGTCGGCGAACTGGGTCGAGGCGTTGTGCAGCAAAATGGCGCTGTCCACTTCGTTGAGGAAGCGCGCCGCCGTTGCCGCATCATCGGCGACAATGCAGTCGGTATGGTGGGAACCGTGATGGTCAATATGGCTGATGGCGCCGCCAACCCCGTCGACCACTTTCACCGCAATGATACTGTCGAGGTATTCCGTGTCCCAATCGGCCTCGGTCGCGGCCACCACCCGTTGATCGATGGCCATGGCCGCGCCGTCGCCGCGCACTTCACAGCCCCCCTCCAGCAGATCGGTGACCAGGGCGGCAAGGTGCGAGCCGGCACATTGACGATCCACCAACAGGGTTTCGGAGGCACCGCAGATCCCGGTGCGGCGCAGCTTGGCATTCAGATTAATACTCCGCGCCATCGCCAGATCGGCGGAACCGTCCACATAGACGTGGCAGTTGCCATCCAGGTGGGCGAGCACCGGCACCCGGCTTTCGTTTTGCACCCGTTCGATCAGGCCCTTGCCGCCACGGGGGACGATGATGTCGATATATTGGGGCATGGTCAGCATCATGCCCACCGCCGCCCGGTCGCGGGTGGGCAGCAGTTGGATGGCGCCCGCCGGCAGGCCGGCATCGGCCAGACCGGCCGCCAAGACGGCATGAATGGCGCGGGATGAATGAAAACTTTCCGAGCCGCCGCGCAGAATAGCCGCATTGCCGGACTTCAGGCACAAGGCGCCCGCATCCGAGGTGACGTTGGGCCGGGATTCATAGATGATGCCGATCACCCCCAGGGGCACCCGCACGCGGGCAATATGCAGGCCGTTGGGCCGGTCCCATTCGGCCATGACGGCGCCGACCGGGTCAGCCAGGGCGGCGATATCCACCAACCCCGTGGCCATTGCCTCGAGCCGTTCCGGCGTCAACAACAGCCGGTCCAGCATGGCCTGGCTCAAATCCCGCTGAACCGCGGCCGCCATATCGGCGGCGTTGGCCTCCAGGATCGCGGCCGCGTCCGCGCGCATGGCATCGGCGGCGGCCAGCAGGGCCTTGTCCTTGGCCGCCGTCGGGGTCTTGGCCAAAATCGTCGCGGCGGCGCGGGCGGCGGCGCCCAGCTCCAGCATTTGCTGCTGTAGGTCGCTTGGAATATTTTCTGCCGTGCTCATGGTCTTGTTCCTTTTGGCCTAACCCAATACCAGATCATCCCAATACCAGATCGTCCCTGTGGATCATTTCCTCCCGGCCCAGGAAGCCCAGGATAGCCTGAATTTGGCCGCTGCGGTGGCCTTTGATGCGCGCGGCATCGGCGGCGGAATAGGCGATCAAACCCCGCCCCAGCGCCGCACCGTCGGGGCCGCGGACAACCACCGCGTCGCCGCGCTGAAAATCGCCCTCCACCGAGGTCACGCCCGCGGGCAGCAAACTGCGGCCCTGGGACAAAGCCTTGACGGCGCCGGCGTCCACGGTGATGGAGCCGCGGGCATGCAAAGAGGCGGCGATCCAACGCTTGCGGGCGCTGGCCGGGGTGGCGGTGGTGGAGAACCAGGTGCCCCGGCCGCCGTCCCGCAGCCGGGCAATGGGATTGGGCGCGCTACCATCGGCGATCACCGTGGTGCACCCCGCCTGGCCGGCCAGACGGGCCGCCTGGATCTTGGTGACCATGCCGCCGCTGCCCATCTGGCTGCCCGTGGTCCCGGCCATGGCCTCGATCGCGGGGGTGATCTCCGTCACCTCGGCGATGAATTCCGCGCTGTCGTCGACACGGGGATCGGCGCTGTACAGGCCGCCAATGTCCGACAGCAAAACCAGACAGTCGGCGCCGATCATGCCCGCCACACGGGCCGCCAGGCGGTCGTTGTCGCCAAAGCGGATCTCTTCCGTGGCCACGGTGTCGTTCTCATTGACCACCGGCACGGAGCCGTGGGCCAGCAACGCCGACAGGGTGTTGCGGGCATTCAAATAGCGCCGCCGCCGCTCGGTATCATCCCCGGTCAGCAGGATCTGGGCCACCGGCACGCCATGGCGGGCCAGGCTTTCATGATAGGCATGGGCCAGACGGATCTGTCCCGCCGCCGCCGCCGCCTGGCTGTCTTCCAGGCGCAATGTCCGCCCATCAAGGCCCAGGCTGCGCCGGCCCAGGGCAATGGCGCCGGAGGATACCAAAAGAACATCCTGGTCCCGGGCCCGGCAGGCCACGACATCATCCATCAAGGCATCCAACCAGTCCCGGCGCAACGCGCCCGATTGCTGATCCACCAACAGCGAGGAGCCGATCTTGATCACCAACCGCCTGGCTTTATCCAGCCGCGTGTTCATGGCCGCCAGCCGCCGGCCTCGGCGGCTTCGGCGTCCTCGGTCGCTTGCTCCGAAGGATTATCCATGGTCCGTACCAGGGCATGCAGCAGCTCCGGCAGGCCCTGGCCGGCAATGCCGGAGATCACATGCACCTCCGCGCCCGCCGCCGCCGCCAGCTCGGCGCGCCGTTCGGCGATGATTTCCTCGGTCAGGGCATCGCATTTGTTCAGGCAGACCAGTTCCAGCTTGTCGGGCAGACCCTCGTCATAGGCCTGCAACTCGCCGCGCACGGTGCGGTAATCGGCGGCGACATCCTCCGCCGTGCCATCAACCAGATGGATCAGGGCGCGGCAACGTTCCACATGGCCCAGAAACCGGTCGCCCAGGCCGGCGCCTTCATGGGCGCCTTCGATCAGGCCGGGAATATCCGCCAGGATCACCTCCCGCTCGGCGACCTGGGCCACGCCTAGGTTGGGGTACAGGGTGGTGAAGGGGTAATCGCCGATCTTGGGTCGGGCCCGGCTGACGGCGGTCAGGAAGGTGGACTTGCCCGCATTGGGCAGGCCGATCAGGCCCGCGTCGGCGATCAGCTTCAGGCGCAGCCACAGGGTAAATTCCTCCGCCTCGCCGCCCGGCTCGAACTGCCGGGGCGCCCGGTTGGTGGAGGATTTGAAGCTTTCGTTGCCCCGCCCCCCGCCGCCGCCGCGGGCCAGGACGATTTGATCGCCGGGTTCAGTCAGATCGGCCAGAATTATTTCCCGGTCCTCGTCCAGGATCTGCGTGCCCACGGGAACTTTGAGCATAATATCCGCGCCACCCGCCCCGGTGCGCGAAGTGCCCATGCCGGGGCGGCCGTTCTTGGCCCTGATATGCTGTTGAAAGCGGTAATCGATCAGGGTGTTCAGGTTTTCCACCGCCACGGCCACCACATCGCCGCCCTTGCCGCCGTTGCCGCCGTTGGGGCCGCCGTATTCGACGAATTTCTCCCGCCGGAAGCTGACGCAGCCGTGGCCGCCCTTGCCGCTTTTGATATAAACCTTGGCTTGATCAAGAAATTTCATGACAGATCAACAATGATGAATGACTGGGGTGCTCAAAAAAACAAAACGCGGGGGATGGTTGACCATCCCCCGCGTTTTTAACTGCGCTTGCGGGCGCGCCTACTCCGGCGGCTGCACCGAAACGAAGGTCCGTCCGCCGGCCCTGGTGCGGAATTTTACATTGCCCTCGATCAGCGCGAAAATGGTGTGATCCTTGCCCAGGCCCACATTCTCGCCGGGCTTCCACTTGGTGCCGCGCTGGCGCACGATGATGTTGCCGGGAATGACCTTCTCGCCGCCGTATTTCTTGACGCCAAGGCGCCGCCCGGCGGTATCGCGGCCGTTGCGTGAACTGCCGCCTGCCTTTTTATGTGCCATTTATCCTGCTCCTTAACTCTCGCCGCTGTCAGCGGTGTTTTCGGTGGCGCTATCAACGACATTGTCGGCCGCCGGTTCAGCTGCCGTATCTTCGGCTTCGGCCTTTTTCGGCGCGGCTTTCTTCGCGGCCGCTTTTGGTGCGCCGGGGCCGGAAATGTCAGTAATGCGCACGACGCTCAATTCCTGGCGATGACCGTTGGTGCGGCGATAGTTTTTCCGCCGCTTTTTCTTGAAAACGATGATCTTTTCGCCACGGGCCTGCTCCACCAGCTCGCCGGTGACCGTCGCGCCAGCCACCAGCGGCGCGCCCACGGTGGTATTGCCATCGGCGTCCAGCATCAGGACATCCTCGAAGGCCACTTTGTCGCCGGCCTCGCCCGCGATCCGTTCAATCTTGATCACATCGTCGGGGGAGACACGGTATTGTTTACCGCCAGTTTTGATTACTGCGAACATCTTATGGTCCATTTGTCGATCTGGTGCAGGCCATCATTCAGCCGTGCATGCGAAACAATTCAGGCGGCGCGGACGCCACCCAGGTCGGCGCGGATATACCCTCCGCCCGGCACTTTGTCAACGGCTGCAAACACGATTAAACACATGATTAGAGCGTGTCCCGGCTATTTGGCCAAATGCGCCCGGACCAGACCCAGGAACACATCCAGGCGGTCATGATGGGCCCAATGGCCGGCGCCATCAATGCTGGCCACATCCGCATTCTGGAATGAGTTCATGCGGCCATCCTCGATGGGGTCCGAGGCCCAGCTTTCGGTGCCGCGAATGAGCAGGGTCGGGCAGGTAATTCGCGACCAAAGGTGGCGGATTTCCTCCGGGCTCAGTCCATAGGGGCGGAAGATGCGGACGTAGTTGTCGAATTTCCAACTATACGTCCCGTCTTCGTTCTGATTGGCGCCATGCACGGTCAGATGCCGGGCCTGATCCTCGGAAAGATGCGGGTTTTCATCCTGCATGCGCTTGAAGGCATCTTCCAGGGTGGCATAGCGCCGGGGCGTGCGGCCCGAGACCTTGCGCAGTTCATCCGCCCAACCGATCAGTTTTTCGTTGATGCTTTTGCCGGCGCTTTTGGCCAGCATCAGGGGCGAGGCGCCCAAACCTTCGATGGCGACGATGCTTTTGACCTTGTCGGGATAAAGGCCGGCGTACTGCAAACTGATCATACCGCCCAGGGAATGGCTGAGGATGGTGACCAGCGCCATGTTCTTCTGATCCACCAGATGGGCGATGTCATAGACATATTCGGGCATGGTGTAGCTGCCGCCCATGCTCCACTGGCTGTCGCCATGGCCGCGCAGGTCGGGCGCGATAATATGGTATTCGTCGCGGAAGGCCTCCGCCACCCAATCCCAGTTGCGGCCATGGTCCCGGCCGCCGTGGACCAGCAGCATGGGCGGGGCGCCTTCGTTGCCCCAATCCACATAATGCAGGCGCAGGCGTTGGGAGAAATAGATGTGGCTGGCGGGCCCTGATCTGTTTGTCGGCACGGCAAAATCTCCTGCTCAGGCGGCCTTTTTGAGATAACGGGCGACCAGGGTCTCGGCGATCTGCACCGCGTTGAGGGCGGCGCCCTTGCGCAGATTGTCGGAAACCACCCAGATGTTCAGGCCATTCTCGACCGTCGGGTCAACCCGGATGCGGGAAATGAAAGTCGCGTATTCGCCAACGCATTCCACCGGCGTGACATAGCCGCCCGGCTCCCGCTTATCCACCACCATGCAGCCCGGCGCCTCGCGCAGGATCTCGCGCGCCTGGTCGTCGTCCATGGGCCGCTCAAACTCGATATTCACCGCCTCGGCATGGCCAACGAAGGTGGGCACGCGGACACAGGTGGCGGTCAGTTTAATGGCCGGGTCGAGAATTTTCTTGGTCTCGGCGGTCATCTTCCATTCTTCCTTGGTCTCGCCGTCTTCCATGAAGACATCGATCTCGGGAATGACGTTGAAGGCGATCTGCTTGGGGAATGCCCGGGGGCTGGGCTGATCGTTGACATAGATGCCCTTGGTCTGGATGAACAATTCGTCCATCGCCTCGCGCCCGGCGCCCGAGGCGGACTGATAGGTGGCGACCACCACGCGCTTGATTTTCGCCACGTCGTGCAACGGCTTCAACGCGACCACCAATTGGGCGGTGGAGCAGTTGGGATTGGCGACGATATTGCGCTTGCTATAGCCGGCCAGATCGCCGGGATTGACTTCCGGCACCACCAGGGGGACATCGGGATCCATGCGGAAGGCCGAGGAATTATCGATCACCACGCAGCCGGCCTTGGCCGCAATGGGGCCGAATTTGAGCGAGATATCGCCGCCGGCGGCAAACAGCGCAATATCGATATCCGAGAAATCAAAGTTATCCAGGACTTTGACTTTCAAGGTTTTGTCGCCAAGCATTGCGTCCCGGCCGAGGGAACGGGTCGAGGCCAGGGCCACGACTTCCTCAGCCGGAAACTCCCGCTCGTCCAGAATATTCAGCATCTCCCGGCCCACGTTGCCCGTGGCGCCGACGACAGCGACCTTGATACCCATGGTATTTGTTCCTTGTTTGACTGTTTAGCTCGGGCCTCAAAAATGGGGCGCATAAATAGCCCCAAGCATGGTTGCCTTCAAGTGGTTAATGAGCCTGTCGGTAAGATTTCAACATGTGTTGAAATCGCCAAGCCGGCCCCCTCCCCCACCCGGCCACCCCAGGGCGCATTTGCGGATCATCATCAATGGGTGGCCGGGTGGGGGAGCGGGCCGGCTCGGACAGCATAATGAACGCTTCAGGCGACGCCGGCTTCCGCCAGAACCCATTCGCGGAAGGCGCGGACCTTGGGGTGGGTCAGGGATCGCGCCGGGTAGACCAGATAGTAGGCATATTCCGCATGCAGGGCGATATCGAACGGTTTGACCAGGCGGCCGCTGGCCAGATAATCGCGTACCAGGGCGCTGCGGGCCAGGGCCACGCCCTGGCCGTCGGCGGCGGCCTCGATCACCAGGGTGGAAATATTATAGCCCGGTCCCCGGTTGGGATCGACGCCTTCCACCCCCGCCGCCAGCAGCCACAGGCGCCAGGTCTCGCGCATGTCGTCATGCAGCAGGGTGTGGTGGCGCA
This sequence comes from Alphaproteobacteria bacterium, assembly GCA_046582635.1. Lineage (GTDB taxonomy): Bacteria > Pseudomonadota > Alphaproteobacteria. Next base: position 6,295 of record JAYGEA010000168.1, on the reverse strand, counting down.
GGTCATCGGGCCGTTGCAGGGGATCGGGACCTTGCAGCAAGGCGGGGCTGCAGACCGGGAACAAATCCTCGGTCATCATCTGCACCACTTCCAGACCGGGCCAGTCGCCGCGGCCATAGCGGATCGCCAGGTCCACATCGTCGCGGGCGAAATCGACCATTTCATCACTGGCCGCCACGCGCACGTCAATATCGGGAAACAGGGCGCGAAAGCGGCCCAGCTTGGGCACCAGCCAGGCGGCCGCGAACGAGGCCAGGGTGGCCACCGTCAAAACGCCGCTGTCCTGGCGCCGGGTCAGGCGATCCGTGGCATCGGCCAGGATATCCAACCCTTCCCGCACTGCAGCAAGATAATTTTGCCCGTTTTCGGTCAAGACCACGGCGCGGCCCCGTCGGCGGAATAAAGCCAGGCCCAGCCATTCCTCCAACGCCTTGACCTGGTGGCTGACGGCGGCTTGGGTGACATGCAGTTCAGCGCCCGCGCGGGTAAAGCTCAACTGCCGTGCCGCCGCCTCGAAGGCGCGCAGGGCGTTCAGTGGGGGAAGCTTGCGTTCAGCCATTAACAGCACCTTAATTCATTAGATATATTCATCTTATATATGAAAAACAATCGTTTGTCGCCGGCTGAGTTTATCCTTAGGTATTGCGGCATACAGACATTAAACGCCATGAAAGGAGCGTTGACATGATTAGGACCATCCCCGTTACAGTTAGAGAATTTGATCTTGGACAGGTATTGATGAATGCGGTCAAAACGCTCGACCAATGGCAGACCCGCGCGGATCAGCGGCACCGCTTGAGCCAGTTGGACCGCCGTGCCCTGGCGGACATCGGCATCACCCGCGCCGAGGCCAAGGCCGAGGCCCGCAAGCCGTTCTGGTGGTACTAGAACACCAAATACGACCCCTGTTACCAAGACATCTCGGGCGGATCATCGGATCCGCCCGTCCTGTTTCGGCCGGAATTTGGTTCGGTTTTGCTCTGGTTTTGCGATTGCGGCGAAATTTTATGCTGCACTGCACAAAATAATATTGACATGCTGCTGAAAACTCCTATTTTACTCCCATGCAGCGCCGTATTGCACTGCACCATAATTTTTCGGCGGGCGCGTCCCCGACTCCAAAACCCTAAAGTTGAAAATAAATAGAGAGATTTGATCATGACCGCCAAGAGCACCAAACAGGACAAAGCCACCCCCAACAATGCCGAGACCATCATGGCCGCCGGACAAGAGACCATGCGTAATTTTGCCAAGACCGGCACCGAGAACTTCGAAAAAGCTTTCTCTGGTTTCCGTGGCAAGGCCGAAGATCTGGCCAACGGCTATGGCGACATGGCCAGCAGCGGCAAAGAGGGCCTGGAGGCCTGGAATGCGGCCGGCGCGGCCTACGGCAAGGGCCTGGAGATCATGGGCGGCGAGATGATGAGCTTCGCCAAGCAGATGCTGGAGAGCAACGTGACCGCGGCCAAGGCGGTTTTGGGCGCCAAGTCCCTGAACGAAGTGATGGAGCTGAACACCGATTTCGCCCGCAGCAGCTTCGACGGCATGATGGCCCAGGGCACCAAGATGGGTGAAATGGCCACCAAGGCGGCTCAGGAAACGGCCGAGCCCCTGAACGCCCAATTCACCGCCACGGTGGAGAAATTGCGCCAGAACGCGGCATAGATCAAACAGCCGGAAATTGAAATCAATTTTCGGCTGATCATTTGATCTATTTCTAAGAGTTAGCGCAACGTGCCTGCGTTCAAAAGAACGCAGGTCGCGCTAATCGCGCGTATCAAGACAGACTAAAAAGAATGCGGCGTTTACGCCGCTAGGCTGCCCCTCCCCGCCGGACGGGGCGCCACAAGAAAGGGTCCGGGTCCTCCCCCCGGACCCTTTCTCTTTTGCCTGCCGTGGATATGTCGATAACTTTGATAGATGATCTCACGGTGTATCTACCGCCCGACGATAACAATCCTTTTTAAGACAGGATGGTCGGTATGAATTTTTATTGTCGATTGACAATAACGAACTGCTCTGTTACGATTTAACAATCAACGATGGCTGCACAACCGAAAAAGAAACACCCAAACAAAGAGATACGGGCGGCTATCGAATACGCGGTATCGAAGGGTTGGCGTGTTGAAGGCAGCAAGGGTCATCCATGGGGCCGGATACTATGCCCCAACATCGACGAAAACTGCCGGTGCGGAGAGTTTTGTATCATGTTCATTTTGGGGCACGCCGAAATCACCGCAAAATTTTGCCAAGGGCATCATCCGCAAGGTCGATGCCTGTATTTTTCAGACGACCGATGACCTTGTGGGCGAAAAATCATGAGCGAAAATAAGATTTTCGATTTTACCCTTGTGTACCAGCTTCCCAAAGACAGCCCAGCGGCGGAAGATCACATTGACGCGCTCTTCGATGCGGGGTGCGACGACGCCATTCCGGGTACGGGAAAGATGGGTCGTATCGCACTCGAATTCGCCCGGGAGGCTGGGAACGCCGCCAGTGCCCTAAATTCGGCCAAGAAAAATGTTGAAGCCGCAATTCCCGACGCTAGGCTGATGGAAGTACGTCCCGATATCGTTGGCGCTAGCGAAATTGCCGACTTGGCGAAATGTTCCCGGCAATATGTCCGCAATCAACTGGGCAAAATCGACGGCTTGGCGCTACCGGTCTATGCCGCAAGCGGCCACACGTTATGGCACTTGAGCGTGCTCAACCATTACTTGACCCAAGAGACGACCTTGTCGATACCACGGCACATATATGAGTTTTCCGAAATTGCCATGAAGGCCAATTCCGCCATTCAGAGCGCCCTCCTCGCCGCCCAACATGAGCGGGATATTATTTGACTCAATAAAATTGGCGCGTCTCCGACGGGCATGTCCCACCCAGGGAATGCTGTCCAATCCGCTCTTTCGTTCCGAACAATTCTGATGTGACCACTTATCTATCGCCAACTCTCACGCCTAGCGCCAGTGTCTAATTTCTTTACAGCTCATCGCGTCCGACGCAGAATTCGGCTCCTGGTTGGCGCTGCATGTCGGCAGCAAAAAATTGCGGGACCTGTGAAGCATGGCGACAGCGAATATATTGGCTGACGAGTTTGTGGTACGGCCCTTGAGCGGTTCCATCGGCGCCGCCATTACGGGCGTGGATCTGAATAACCTGAGCCAAGATCAATTCGCCGCCCTGCATGAAGCGTTCCTTGAAAACTGCATGCTGGTCTTCCCGGGGCAGTTTCTCCTGATCGAGGCCTTTGCCCGGTTCTCCGCTTTGTGGGGCGATCCGGTGACCACGCATTTCCTGGAATATCTTAACGGCCACGTGGGCGTCTCGAAGCTGTTCAATCGGGGCAAGGGGGGCACCGTGACGGAAAACTGGCATTCCGACACGCCATTTCTGAAGCAACCGCCGTCGATCAACTTTCTCTCGGCCATCGAGGTACCGCTGGGCGGCGATACCATGTGGTCGAACCAGTACCTGGCGTACGAAAGCCTGTCACCGGGCCTGCAACAGATGCTGTCCGGCCTGAAAATCGAATACAACGGCGGCAGTCTGGCCGGGCTTTCGGGCAGCCGGGAGGAGATGCGCCACTCTCATCCCGTGGTGCGCACCCACCCGGAAACCGGCCGCAAGTCATTGTTCGTCGGTGCCCCCAATCGTACCGCGCGGCGCTTTGACGGCATGACGGAGGCGGAAAGCTTCCCCCTGATCCAATGGCTGCATCACCATTCTTCCCAGCCCGACCGGGTTTACCGCCATCAATGGCGCAAGGGCGACGTGGTCATGTGGGACAACCGTTGCACCATGCATTACGCCGTCCACGACTATGGCGACACCGCCACGCGGGAGCTGTACCGCATCACCACCCGGGCCGAAACCCCGGCATAGCCCTTTTTCGATTTTCATCGATTCGCCGAGCCACCCGCCCCTCCCGGCCACCCCCCAGAGCGTATCTGCGGACGATGCTCAATGGGTGGCAGGGAGGGGAGCGGGTGGCTCGGAACCATCTTGAAATGATCTAAAGAAACAAGGACAGCACGCCGGTGTAGCTGTAGACCCGGTTATGGGAAATCTCGCCGTTGCAGGCGAAGCCGACCAGGGGCACATCGCCCAACTTGTCCTGGATCGCCTGGAGCTCCGCCGATTGTGCGCCGAACATATTGGCGCCGCGGCCAAGGCAGGTGAAATAGACCGCACCCCTAATAGACCCAGCCATGGATCCATCCGCCATGGAGCCGGCCGCGCGCCGGGTCAGATCGTCCAGCATGCGGTCAAGATCATCCCGCGCGGATTGGCGGTCACGGCGGCAGAACATGATCCGGTCGCCGGTTTCAAGTGGCGCGCCAATGGCCAGCAGATTTTGCGCCTCGTCAATGCCGACCAGGTTGCGCACCATGTAATCGGCCCGGTCCGATCCGGCCACGGGGAAGGCGGCGAAGATATAGCCGGCCACCCGCTGCATATCCCGCGCCAGAATATCGCCGATATCCTCCTTGAAGACCTCCAGCGCCGGGCGGCCGTCGATCTGTATGGCAATATTGTTTTCGCATTGGCTTACCTCATGCACCGGACCGATGGGCGAACAGCCCTGGCTCAAGCCCGTAATCACGGGCACCTGGTCGGAAAACATCACGCCCGAGAGGGCCCCAATTGACGGGTCGGCGTTGGTCAGCGAACCCGCGACAGAGGCGTAGCTGCCCTGGGACGAGGCCAACCCGCCCACCAGAAAGCAATCCGCCGCCGCCGCCAACGCCGGCACCTGCTGCATCAGTTCGGGCCGGCGCGGGTCACCGTGGACCAGGGCGAAATAGCCCTCGCCGTTGGTGGCCCACGGCCCGATACCGGCCAGAAAGCCGGCCTGATCATCGCCAAATTCCTCGAACACGCCGAACGCGCCCTGGTCGAAATGCCCCACCATGGCGGCCATGGCCGGTTCATTGAAATACTCCCGCCCCGTGGCGCAGACGCCGATGCCCGTGGTCCCGACCCATTGCCCCACGCCGGTGCGCTCGGTCAGCAAGGCGGTGATATTGCCAAGATCGGCGGCCAGGACATCGGTGATGTAGACAAAGCCCAAGTTGGCCCCCGGCGGCGGAACGATCTGTTCCGCGCAGGCCAGGGTCACCGCCCGCCAGTCGCCGCCCGCCCCATGGCCGAAGCCAAACCGCGCCGCATCATCCGCCATTTAACTGTGCCACCCTCGGGTTCTCTCTGTAAATATGTCCGGTTCAGCAAAATCGGTAACACATCCCGCCAGTGAACGCGATACAGGCCATTGCCCCGACATTGGTCATTTTGGACTGTTTGCGCCGGATCGTTCGGCTAGAATAGGTCATCGCCGGATACGCCGCCGACCATTCCGCCCAGTATTCCATCCAGTAGGGGATCATCACATGGCAACCATTCAGACGGCCCGCGGGGCCAAGGAAACTTCCAGCCTCGGCCGTGTCTTGATGCACGAGCATGTCTTCGTGCTGTCGCCCGAGATCATGCAAAACTACCCCGAGGAGTGGGGCGACGAAGATACCCGCGTCAACGATGCCATCGAGCGGTTGAGCGAGTTGAAGGCGGCCGGGATCGATACCATATTGGACCCCACCGCCATTGGCCTGGGCCGCTATATCCCCCGCATCGCCACCATCGCCAACCAGATCGACCTCAACATCATCGTCGCCACGGGGATGTATACCTTTGATATTCTGCCGTACTATTTCCGCCGCCGCACACCGGGCAGCGGGCCGGGGGGCGGCGACCCCATGGTGGAGATGTTCGTCCGCGACATCCAGCAAGGCATCGCCCATACGGGCATCAAGGCGGGCGTCTTGAAATGCGCCACGGATCTGCCCGGCGTCACCGAGGGTGTGGATCGGGTGCTGCGCGCCGTGGCGCAGGCCCATCGCCGCACCGGCGCCCCCATCGCCACGCATACCCACGCCGCGACCGAGCGGGACCTGGAGCAACAGGCGATATTCCGCGACGAGGGCGTCGATCTGTCCCGGGTGATCATCGGACACAGCGGCGATAGCGATGATCTGGATTATCTGATGAAGCTGATTGACGGGGGCAGTATTCTGGGCATGGACCGCTTCGGCATCGACCATTATCAACCCACCGCGAAACGGGTGGCGGTGGTGGCCAAACTCTGCCGCCGCGGCCTGGCCGACCGCATGGTGTTAAGCCACGACGCATCCTGCTATCTGGATTGGATCCCCGGCGAGGTGCCGCCGAGTACAGGCCATTGGAGCTATCTGCACATCAGCCGCGACGTCCTCCCCGCCCTGCGGGAAAACGGCGTCAG
>JAYGEA010000160.1:0-61522 GCA_046582635.1 Alphaproteobacteria bacterium | reverse complement strand
CCGTCGAACAGCAGGGTGCTTCCACCGGCGAGATCAGCCGGAATGCTCAGGAAGCGGCTAACGGTACCGAGGAAGTCAACAACAATATCAGTGGTGTTAGCGAAGCGACCACGGCAACCGGCAAGTCCGCCGGCGAAGTGTTGCTGGCGGCTCAAGATCTGATGGGCCAATCCGAGACCTTGAAACAAAGTGTTGGCGCCTTCCTGAAATACGTCAAGGCGGCGTGATCTGGTTTCTCCTTGGATCACAAGACACCTGCTCAGCCCCCCAAGCCGACGGCTTTCCCGACCAGGGGGGCGGGGACCGGGAATTCCGGTTTGCCAAAGCGCGAGGGCCGAAACGACGTGTTGTGCGATACCACGGAAATCTTTTGTGGCGAGTTGCCGTTAAAGGCGAACCAAGGAAAACGATGATGACAACACATACGCATGCAATTTTGTTGGATGATTTCTAGGTCACCGAAGGCCTTCAAACGTCTGTATGGGGGAAAAGGGATTACGATGGAAGAGCGGACGGGAGCAGTATTCCCGCCGCTCTTTCATCGTTGCCAATTTCGCGACCTGCGTCCCGGTTAGTTAACATCGTAAACCATGGGCGCCAGTTCATCGGCCGTGCGGTTGGCGAAGTCGATCTCGGGCACGCGCTCTATGGAACGTTGTTGGGCCGCCTCCAGGGCCGTCAGCTCGGCGTCCAGGTCGATGGTCAGGCATTTGCCCCCTTCGACCACCAGGTTGCCGTCCACGTAAACATCCCTGACCGCCCGTTCGCCCGCCACGTAGATCAAGCTGCGCAAGGGTTCGCGCAAGGGGCGCATGGCCGGGTGTTTTAGATCGACCAGGACCAAATCGGCCTTGGCGCCCACCGACAGGCGGCCGATGTCGTCCCGGCGCAGGGCCTTGGCGCCGCCAGTGGTCGCCGCCTCGAACACATCGGAGGTATTCAGATCATCCACCGTGCCGGCCACGGCCCGGGCCACGGTCAGGGCGTTGCGCATCTCGTCCAGGATGTTGTGGGGGTAGGTATCGGTACCCATGCCCATGTTGACGCCGGCCCTCAAATATCCGCCCAGGGTGTTCAGGGCAATGCCCCGGCGCATGAATACCGTGGGGCAATGAGCCACCGTTGCGCCCCTCTCCGCGATCAGGTCCAAGTCCTCGCGGGTAGACCAGTGCAGCCAAGGGTGGTGATCCAGGAATATGCCGTGGCCGATAATGGTGCGGTCGGTCAGAATTCCGAGGTCATCCATCCAGCGGATCGGCGTCTTGCCGTGGCGGCGAACCATTTCGATGAATTCGTTCATGGATTGAGCCGCATGGATCTGGAACGGCAGGTTGCGCTCCTCGGCATAATCATGGGTGCTCTGCAGCAACTCCGGGCTCAAGGTATCGATCTGCGCCGGCGACATCATCCCGGTCAGGCGGCCCGAGGGGCGCTGGTTGGCCAGGTCGATGGTACGCTTGGCGGCCTCGAAACCCATCGGACCCCGTTCGGGATCGCTCCAATCATATTCCAGCAGATGGCCGTCCTTGGTATACCAGGGCGCATCCCGGAACGAGGGCGCCACGCAGGCGCGGATGCCCGACTCGGCCAGCAGATCCAGCCAGCCGTCAAAGGCCATGGAGTAATCCACGATTGTCGTGCAGCCGCTTAACAGCAGCTCGGCCATGGCAACCTTGTGGCAGGGCGGGGTACCTTCCGGGTCGTTGTTGAAGATGGTGAGAAATTCGTAGAGGGAGGAATGATAGAAGTTCGGGCTGCGTGTCTCATCCGTAATGCCCTTGCGCAGGGGTTCGGATGTGGGATGGCTGTGGATATTGACCAGACCCGGCATCACCATGACATCGCGGCCGGAAATCTCCGTATCGGCGGGGCCGTCATAGCCGCCGCCCACATGGCTGATCTGATTGCCGGTGAAGGCCACGTCCACGTCACGCAAATATTGATGCTTGCCCGTGCCCTGGTTCCAGGACACCACCCAGGCGGCGTTTTTGATTACCGTTGTCTTCATAACCGTGCTCCCCTGCCAACCGTCATCCTGCCTCAAACCTGCGGGCTGTCAAGGAAACGGATTGTTCATGTATGTGTGATTTTTTGGCATCAAGTCATTTCGTTTCACCGGCACAGGGAATATTTCGGAATTGGCAAAAGACGAGCTCGACAATGCTTTGTCGAATGCGGACTTCAATTCGAAGGCATCACGTGAATTCGTCCGCTATTGGATATCCCTGCGCAACGGTGCCTTGGTACCGCGACGGCAGGATTTCGATCCGGCCAGGTGCCAAACCTTTTGCCCCACATTTCGATTCATGAATTTGCCATCCCGGGTCAAATTACATTGCGTTTAGTGGGAACAACCATGGTGGACCGCTATGGTCAGAAGATTACCTGTCGGAACTACCTTGAATTCATTCCTGAGCGGCGGCGGGAAAAAACTTACGAGCTGTTATCACACATCATCACGCAACCCTGCGCCATGTTGGTACGGATACGTACGACCCCAATGCGGACCAGCAGATTGAATTCGACGAGACCGTGGGACTGCCGTTCTTCAACAGAAACGGCGAATTGAACTTGGTTACAGCCCCACGGCATGGATCCACAACGGCATGGTGCCGAAGACCGCAAACGACAGCAGCATGGGCCAGGTGATCCAGGAGGTTGCCGGTCTGCGGCGTGGTCTCCGTGTCCATCCAGACAAATTCGACCTTGCGGCCGGCCACGCCGCCCTTGGCGTTGGCCTCTTCGATGGCCATGATGGTGCCGCGCTTTTCGGCCTGGCCGGAGTTGGCGAACTGGCCCGAGGCGTCATGGGTCAGACCGATCTTGATCGGCTTGGTGCCCGCGGCCCAAACGCGGTTGTTCTTCCACGGACCAAAAAACGCCGTGCCGGCGCCGGCCGTGATGGCCGTGGCCATGGCGGTGTTTTTCATCAGATTGCGACGGGTAATTTTAGAAGACATATCGGAACCTCCCTGGTTGTCGTCTTCGAATGCGCCCCTCATGGGGCGCCAGATGCGACGCCCCTACGGGGCGCCAGATACGACGCCCCTATGGGGCAATGGAATTGGTTTCGAAATCAGCCGGAATGGTAATTTCGATCACGGTGTAATCGTCGGAATATTCAACCACGCGATGCTCGATGCCCGTTTCCAGGCCTCGCGCACCGCCCTGCGGGAAGCCATGAAGGTCTTGTCGTCAAAGGGCCTGATTGAATCCCGACAACGGGCGGGCACCCGGGTACGCCCGCGCAGCGATTGGGATCTGCTGGACGTGGATGTGCTGTCCTGGCATTTGCCCGAGAACATCAGCGAATCCTTCACCGCCGACCTGGTGGAATTGCGGGAGCTGATTGAACCCGTCGCCGCCAAACTGGCCGCCGACCGGGCCACCTCGGACGACCTAACCCGGATCGAGGCGGCGTATTTGCGCATGGAAGCCTCGGTGGATGATTATGAAGGCTTCTATGTGGCGGATGTGGATTTTCACCTGGCGGTGCTGAACGCCTCCCACAACCAGTTGGTTCAGCGTCTGGCCGGCATCATCGGCACCGTTCTGGGGCTAAGTTTCAGTTTGCAGAAGACAGTCCGCATCCCCTTGCGGGAAAGCCTGGAATCCCACTATCAGGTGTTCGATGGTATCCGCCAGCGCAACCGGCGCGCCGCCGAACGGGCTATGCGGGTTACCATCCGCCGGGGCCGCAATACCCTGAGCCGGCAGCGCAAGGCCGTCCGCAGTCAAAACTTTTGAAACTGTCTTAGTTCAATTTCAATTTTCATCGAATCGCCGGGCCACCCGCTCCCCCTGCCCCCCGGACCCTATTGGCACCCATTAATGGTACCCTGTGGGTGGATCGGACAGGGGGAGCGGGTGGGTAGTTCAATCTCGAATATAGTTAGACGCCGTAATACATCTCGAATCCCGCCCATACAGCGGTGAAGAGCACGCCGACGATCAGTATCAGGCCAAAACTAACGCGGAACATGAAGCCGACCTCGCGTCTGGCATCACCCGCGATGGAGCGTTGGCGGCGCCCTGTTTCGCGGTCATCTTCCCGCAGGCGGTCCCAATCCTGCTGGCGCCGGCGCACCGCCTCGAGGCCCAGGATATCCGTGCCCGTAATATCCTCTCCCGTCAGATAGCCGCGAACCTTGGCCAGTCCGATGAAAACAAAAAAAGCGCCGCAACCAACCAACAGAACCGTATAAAATACCGTCACGGACCAGGACGCCCACAATGCCAGTGGTGTGATGACGGCAACTATGCCGGCCACGGTCAGACCCACTTCGATCAAACGAAGGGCCATTTGCGGTTCTTTCACATACGCGTTCATGTGGACTCCACCATTACCTTGTTAAAATCCCGCACGGCGGCGGCGGGACCTTCCGGGTAGCTCCATACACCAGCCACGACGGAAAGGAAATCCGCGCCGGCGGCAACAAGCGGCGGGCAATTGGCCACCGTAATGCCGCCAATGGCCACGCACGGCACTTCAAACAATTCCGACCACCACTCAAGCATGGCCACCTCCGCCGTGGCCGAAGCCTGTTTGGTATCCGTCGCGAAAAAGGCGCCGAAGGCGACATAATCGGCGCCGGCCTGTGCCGCCTCCATGGCCAGATGGCGCGAGGCATGGCAGGTCACGCCAACGATATGGTCCGCGCCAAGGATCGAACGGGCCTCGCCAAAAGGAGTGTCGTCCTGGCCCACATGACAGCCGTCCGCGCCCAGTTCGGCGGCCAGATCGGGGCGGTCGTTGATCAGAAAGGCCACATCATGGTCCTGGGCAATGGGCAGCAGCACCTCCGTCGCCCGGCGGACGGCATCGTCGTCCACATCCTTCAGGCGCAATTGCAGGCAGGCCACATCGCCGCCATCCAGGGCGGCGCGCAAAGCCTCGGCAAAGGCTGACGGCTCAAACCGCGGCGGGGTAATCAGATACAGGCGGCAACGATCCGCGTCTTCACTCATGCACTAAATTTCCTGTTCCATCTTCGCATCGTATGCGCCACCGCGGGCCAATCCGTTCATCTTGGCGCGGTGGGCAAAGGCCGCCTGCGCCGCCTCCACATTGTCCGCCCGGCCCCGCCACGCCTGCAAGGCGGAGGCCTGCAAAGCACGTCCATAGGAGAAACTCAACTGCCATGGCAATGGATCCAATTTGGGGCCCAAACTGTTCCCCAATTGATTCATGGCATTCAAATGTGCCGTGGCCTCCTGTTCGGACTGCCCGCCCGAGAGGAAGGCAATACCCGGCACGGCGGCGGGCACCTGGCGCCCCAGCACCTCGACCGTCCTGGCGGCCACCTCTTCGACGCTGTTCTGCTGGGCGCAGCTCTTGCCCGCCAGCACCATGTTGGGCTTCAATATCATGCCTTCCAACAGAACATTCTGCTTGAAAAGTTCCTGGAAGGTGAGCTGCAGGGCCGCCTCGGTCACGTCCGCGCAGCGATCCATATCATGATCACCGTCCATCAAGACCTCCGGCTCCACGATGGGCACCAGACCGGCCTCTTGCGAAAGTGCCGCGTAACGGGCCAGGGCGTGGGCGTTGGCCTGCAGACAGGCTTGGCTCGGCAGGCCCGCGCCAATTTCGATCACCGCCCGCCACTTGGTGAAGGCCGCGCCCAGCCCCACATACTCCGCCAAACGTTCGCGCAGGCCGTCCAGACCCTCGGTGACCTTTTCGCCCGGTGATCCGGCCAGATCCTTGGCGCCCGCATCCACCTTGATGCCCGGCAGGATGCCCTTGTCCCACAGCAGTTTGGCAAACTGCACGCCGTCGCCGCCCGCCTGGCGCAAGGTCTCGTCGAACAGTATGACGCCCGAGATATGGGCCTCCGCGCCGGGGGTGGTAAACAGTAGCTGGCGGTAATCACGCCGGTTCGCCTCGGTCGAGGGGACGTCAATACCACTCAGACGTTTTTCAATAGTGCCGGTACTCTCATCCGCCGCCAGGATGCCTTTTCCCGGCGCGACCATGCGCGCGGCGTTAGCAACGATATCCAGTTTGGCCATCTTGAAGCTCCCATTTCGCAGCTTTCACCATAGGCTCATCCTAAGGGCTTCCCGGCCGCAACGCTACTGATCCGCGCCGGGGTCCATGGCGGGCGGTGGTTGCGCCATAACCACGCCCCCATGGTGTTCGGCAATCTGTTGCAGCTTTTCCCGAACCGCCGCCGGGCCGGCCAGGACCACATGGCGCCAACCCAGGCGCAGGGCCAATTGCGCCAGTGCAGCGTCATCGCCGCAGTCCAGGATCGCCGTGACCATGGCCTCCGGGTGACATTCTCGCGCGGCCTCGACCATGGCCAGAAAAAATCCCGGCCCGCCATAGGCCGCCGCCCCCGGCGCGGTCAGCAAGGTGATGGGACGGCCGTCTTCAACGGCCGCCGCCACGGCGCGTTGGGCTTGTTGCAGATTGTGAAAAATGTTCGCGGACATGACCCCGTCATTATCCGAAACGATATCAGTCTTCCAGGGCCTTGATACCCGGCAGGACCTTGCCTTCCAGCCATTCAAGGAAGGCGCCGCCGGCGGTGGAGACATAGGTGAAACCGTCCGCCGCGCCGGCATGGCGCAGGGCCGCCACCGTATCGCCGCCGCCCGCGACGGAAACAAGCTTGCCGGCCTTGGTCAGCGCCGCCGCCGCCTGCGCTACCTTAACGGTGCCATCATCGAACGGCGCGATTTCAAAGGCGCCCATGGGACCGTTCCACAACAGGGTCCGGCAGCCTTGCAGACGGTCGGTCAAGTTCCGCACGCTGGTCGGGCCCACATCCAGGATCATCATGCCGTCCGGCACCTTGTCCACGGACACCGTGGCGCTGTCGGCGCCGGCCTTGAACTCACGAGCCAGGACCACGTCCACGGGCAGCACGATCTCGCAGCCCGCCGTTTCCGCCCGCGCCATGATCCGCCGCGCCGTATCGGCCAGATCTTTTTGACACAACGAGGCGCCCACATTGACGCCCTTGGCATGGAGGAATGTATTGGCCATGCCGCCGCCGATGATCAACTGATCCACCTTGTCCAGCAGGTGACCCAACACCGCCAGTTTGGAGGACACCTTGGCCCCGCCGACCAGGGCCGCCACGGGCCGCGCCGGGTTCGTCAGGGCCGCTTCCAGGGCGGTCAATTCAGCCTGCATGGCGCGGCCCGCCGCGCTGGGCAGCAGATGCGCCAGGGCTTCGGTCGAGGCATGGGCCCGATGGGCGCAGGAAAAAGCATCGTTGACGTACAGATCGCCCAGGGCGGCCAGGCGGCGGGCGAATTCGCCGTCGTTGGCTTCCTCGCCCGGATCGAAGCGCAGGTTTTCCATCAACAAGACCTCACCGCCGGCCATTTTGGCGACGGCATCCGCCGCACCGTCCAGGTCCGAGAAGGCAACCATCCGGCCCAATGCCGCGCCCAGGGGAGCGGTCAGTGGCTGCAACGACATGGCCGCCACGGCCTGGCCTTTCGGGCGGCCGAAATGCGACAACACGATGACCTTGGCGCCCCTATCCGCCAGTTCGGACAGGGTCGGGACGGCGCGGTCGATCCGGGTACCGTCACTGACCCGGCCGTCCCGCATGGGTACGTTCAGATCAACCCGCACCAGCACCCGCGCGCCGGTCAGGGACAGATCATCCAGGACCCGCATGGTTATGGTGCTTAAACCTTGGCCAGGGCGACAGCGGTGTCACTCATGCGGTTGGAGAAGCCCCATTCGTTGTCATACCAGGCCAGGATGCGCACGAAACGGCCGTCGATCACCTGGGTCTGGGTCAGATCGAAGGTGGAAGAGGCCTGATTGTGGTTGTAATCGATGGAGACGGTCGGTGCCTCCGAAGTTTCCAGAATGCCCTTCAGCTTGCCGCCCGCCGCTTTCACGATGGCCCCGTTCACGGCCTCGATGGAGGTTTTCTTCTTGCTGCGGAATTTGAAGTCCACCACCGAGACATTCGGCGTCGGCACCCGGATCGAGGTGCCGTCCAACTTGCCCGCCAATTCCGGCAGCACCAGGCCCACCGCCTTGGCGGCACCGGTGGAGGTGGGGATCATGGACATCACCGCCGAACGGGCCCGGCGCAGATCACCATGCAAGGTGTCCAGCACGGGTTGGTCGCCGGTGAAGGAATGAATGGTGGTCATATAGCCGTGCTCGATCCCCATGGCCTGGTTTAGCACGAAGGCGACCGGGGCCAGGCAGTTGGTGGTGCACGAGGCATTGGAGACCACTTTGTGCGCCTTGCGCAGCTTGTTGTGGTTGACGCCAAAGACCACGGTCAGGTCCGCATCGCCCGAGGGAGCCGAAATCAGCACTTTTTTGGCGCCGGCCGCCAAATGGGCGGCGGCCTTTTCCCGTGCCGTGAAGATGCCTGTGCACTCCAAGGCCACGTCAACCTCCAGCTTGCCCCAGGGCAGGTTGGCCGGGTCCCGCTCCGCCGTGACGCGAATGGCACCGCCGTTCACGTTCATGCCGGCTTTGGTGGTCCGCACCTTGCCGGGAAAGGCACCATGCACGGAATCGTAGCGCAACAGGTGGGCATTGGTTTCGATCGGCCCAAGGTCATTGACGCCGACCACCTGAATATCCTTGCGCCCGGATTCCGCGATGGCGCGCAGCACCAGGCGGCCAATGCGTCCGAAACCGTTGATCCCTACCCGTACAACCATTTGCGCTCTCCTATGCGTCCTGAAGTTCGGCCAGTTTCGCCTTGGCCAGTTCAACCACCGCCTCGGCGGTAATGCCGAAATGTTTAAACAGATCCTTCGCCGGCGCCGAGGCGCCAAAGCCCGTCATGCCGACGAAGCCGCCGTCCGGGCCCAAATAGCGGTCCCAGCCCATTGCCACCGCCGCCTCGATGCCGATGCGCACCGTATCCAGGCCCAGGGTTTCGCGGCGATAGTCGTCATCCTGCTGTTCGAACAATTCCCAGCACGGCATGGAGACCACGCGGGTGGGCACGCCGCCGCTTTGCAATTGGTTGCGCGCCGCCACGGCGATGGATACTTCCGAACCGGTGGCCAGCAAGGTCACCGCTGCCTCTCCCTCGGCGGCGATCAATTCATAGGCGCCCTTGGCGCAGGCATTGTCGTCCTGATACTCCAGCCGTACCGCCGGCAGGCCTTGCCGCGTCAGCACCAAGGCCGAGGGGCCGCCCTTTGCGGCCAGGGCCAGCTCCCAGCATTCGGCCACTTCCATGGCGTCGGCGGGACGGAAGACCGAGAGGTTCGGCATGGCGCGCAGTGCCGCCAGATGCTCCACAGGTTGATGCGTGGGCCCATCTTCGCCCAGGCCGATGCTGTCATGGGTCAGCACATGAATGACCCGAATACCCATCAAGGCGCCCAGGCGTATGGCGCCCCGCGCGTAATCGGAGAAAATCAGGAACCCGCCGCTGTAGGGGATCAGGCCGCCGTGCAGCGCCAGACCGTTCATGGCCGCCGCCATGGCGTGCTCGCGAACCCCATAATGAATATAACGGCCGGAGAAATCCGCCGCCGTGACAAAGCCCAGTTCCGGCGTCAAGGTGTTGTTGGAGCCGGTCAGATCGGCCGAACCGCCAACCGTCTCCGCCACCACATTGTTGATGACGGCCAGGGCCCGGCCGGAAGACGCCCGCGTTGCCAACTGCGGCTTTTCCTCGGCCAATTCCTTGCGGTAGTCCGCCATTGCTTCAATGATACCGGCCGGCAGATCACCCGCCATGGCACGGTCAAAGACGGCCCGGTCATCCGGCGCCAACGCCTCCAGGCGCTCTTCCCAGGCGGCCCGGACCGCACCGCCGCGCGCGCCCACATCCCGCCAGGCCGTCAGGACATCATCGGGCACCTCGAACGATGGGTGCGGCCAATCCAGCGCCTCCCGCGCGGCGGCGATCTCGTCATCGCCCAGGGGACTGCCATGGGCGGATGCGGTGCCGGCCTTGTTCGGCGCGCCGAAACCGATTTGCGTGCGGGCGGCGATCAACGAGGGGCGGTCGCTTTGCCGTGCCGCCGCGATGGCGCTTTCAAGGGCTTCCGGATCATGGCCGTCGACCCGGGCCACATCCCAGCCATAGGCCGCGAAACGGGCGCATTGATCGTCGCTGACGCTCAGCTCGGTGCTGCCGTCGATGGTGATTTGGTTGTCGTCGAACAGCACGATGAGTTTGCCCAGGCCCAGATGGCCGGCAAACGACGACGCCTCGTGGCTGATACCTTCCATCAGGCAGCCGTCACCGGCTAGCACGTAGGTATAATGATCCATCAAACCGTCGCCGAAGCGGCTGGCCAGCATGCGCTCGGCGATGGCCATGCCGACGGCGGTGGCCAGGCCCTGGCCCAGGGGGCCGGTGGTGGTCTCGATCCCCGCGGCGGCGCCGAATTCCGGATGACCGGCGGTATGGCTGCCCAGTTGGCGGAAGTTGCGCAGCTGGCCCATGTCCATATCTTCATAGCCGGTCAGGTGCAGCACGCTGTAGAGCAGCATGGAGCCATGACCCGCCGAGAGGACAAAGCGGTCCCGGTCCGGCCAATGCGGCTGGCTGGGATCAAACTTCAGGAACCGGGAAAACAGCACGGTCGCCATGTCGGCGGCACCCATGGGCAGGCCGGGATGCCCGGAATTGGCGGCCTGGACCGCATCGGCCGCCAAAAAACGAATGGCGTTTGCCATGGCGCCGTGGCGCGCGGCCTCGACCGCCGGCATTATCTCGCTCGATGTCATGTGATGTCTCGAATTTGCAGTTGAATCAGGTCGGTAACAGCAATTTTGTTTGCATCTGGCAACCGGATGAACAAGCCCTATGAAAGGCAATCTAGTGGACGGACAAAAGGGCATGCGATCCCCTCTCCCGTATTGCCGGCCAACATAGCCCCTCGCCTAACAAGGTCAACCGTGAATAGGCATGAAATGGGTTGCAAATTGATCTTCCCTGCGCCATCTGGGTACCAATGGCGTACCGGATAGGTTGACGGGGCGGCGAGGCGGGCTTTACCTTGGGCACGAAGGAATCTAGGCAAGCCTTTTTCAAACAAGACGGAATTCAATATGGCCGATGATGCTGGCGCAAAAGCAAGACTGGAGGCAGCCGTGCAGCGGCTCGAATCGGCCCTGGGCCGGGTCGCCGAACAGGGCGGCGCGGGCAGCGCGGACGCCGGGGAGGTGGATGGGCTGCGCCGGGAACTGGACGCCCTCGATTCGGACCTGAACGCCGCGCGGGCCGATCGCGACCGCCTGGCCGAGGGGCTGACCCAGGCCAAGGCGGACGGCGCGGCGCTGCAGGCGGCGATGGACGCGGTTTCATCGCGATTGGACAACGCGATCAATTCCGTGCACGCCTTGCTGGACGAATAGCGGGGCCGGTCGAGGGGTCGGATTGAAGGACATGGCGCAGGTAAATTTGCAAATCAACGGGCGGGACTATCTGATCGCCTGCGAGGATGGCGAGGAAAAGCACCTGACCTTCCTGGCCGATTATATCAATACTCAGGTTGAAGGTTTGGTGGACAGCGTCGGCCAGGTCGGCGAGGCGCGGCTGTTGCTCATGGCCTCGTTGCTGGTCGCCGATGAGCTGGCCGAAGCCAGTCAGGAACTGGATAATCTGAAAGCCGCCGGGGCAGGGGACGATGAACAACAAGGGCCGGTTGAAATGGACCGCTTGAGCCAGCGCATCGAAGATATTGCAGCGCGCCTGGAGAACCCTTAAAAAGGTCCTTCGGACGGGTTCTGCCTGGTTTGACGAAAAACGGTTCCCTGGGCCAATACCGTTAGTAAGGGAGCTGCCTCTGTCGGGATCGTGGTCCTGGTATCGCGGCGCCCACCTGCGTAAGCAGGCCACAGCGGAACAAGGTATTTCGGCGGCTTGGCGGTCCCGTCCGTCCCACCTGCACAACTGGCACGACCGGCACAATCTGGGCAACCGGCGATTTTCATGAAACGCGAGAAAAAAGCACGGGCCCGCGCCCTGGCGCGAAAGAAGCGCCAAGCCATCCCATCGCAGGTGCGCGAGAGCGCCGGCGGACGGGCGGCGGCATGGTTTCTCGAGACCATCCCGCTTGAAGCCAACGCCATTGTGTCATTGTACTGGCCACTGGCGGATGAATTCGATTGCCGGCCCTTGTTGTACGCCCTGTCCTCCAACCACCACCCCATAGCCCTGCCATTGGTCACCGGACGCGGCCGGCCACTGGATTTTCGTATTTGGAAACCGGGAGACCCTCTGATCAAACGCGCCTTCGACGTATTCGAGCCGCATGAGACAGCCGAAAAAACACAGCCACGAGTCGTGGTCACGCCGTTTTTGGCCTACAATGGGCAAGGCTTCCGTTTGGGTTATGGCGGCGGTTATTATGATCGCACGATACGGAGCTTGCGCGACGCCGGGCCCGAATTGGTGGCGGTTGGACTTGGATACGCGGCGCAGGAAATGCCGGCGCTGCCGTGTGATGAAAATGATGAGCCGCTGGACTGGCTGGTCACGGAACGCGGCGCTAAGCGTTTCGAGCGTTAGGCGGTTCCAGCGTTAGGCAGTGGGCGGTAAGGAGTGTCTGTGTGAAATTACTTTATCTTGGCGATTTGGTCGGCCGCGCCGGGCGGACGGCGGCAATAGAACAACTGCCCCGCCTGCGGGCGGAACTGGCCCTGGATTTCATTATCGTCAATGGCGAGAACGCGGCCAACGGCTTTGGCATCACGCCCAAGATCTGCGACCAGCTGTACCAGGCCGGCACGGATGTCATCGTGCTGGGCAATCACGCCTGGGATGCCCGCGAAATCATCCCGCATATTGACGGCGAGAAACGCCTGATCCGCCCCCTCAACCTGCCCCAGGGCACGCCGGGGCGAGGGTCGGCGGTGTACGAAGTGCCCGGCGGGCGCAGAATTCTGGTGGTGCAGGTGCTGGGCCGCATTTTCATGGACCCCCTGGATGATCCCTTCGCGGCCGCTCTTGGCGCCTTGAAGAACCATACCCTGGGCGGCAGCGTGAACGCCATTTTCGTCGATATGCATGCCGAGGCAACCTCGGAGAAAGCCGCGATCGGCCATTATCTGGACGGCAAGGTCAGTTGCGTCTTTGGCACCCATACCCATGTGCCGACGGCGGACGGGCAGATCCTGCCCGGCGGCACGGCGTATATGAGCGATGTGGGCATGTGCGGCGACTACGATTCCGTGATCGGCATGGAGAAGGGGGAACCGATACGCCGCTTCACCCGGAAAATGCCCGGCGCCCGGTTTGCCCCCGCCAGCGGCGAGGCCACGGTTTGCGGTGTCTATGTGGAAACCGATGATAAGACGGGCCTGGCGACCTACATCGCCCCCCTGCGGGTGGGCGGCAGATTGGCCCCCGCCTGGCCGCAACCGGACTAGATCAAACAGCCTAAAATTGGAAGCAATTTTCGGCTGATAATTTGAATGATTTCAATGAGTTAGCGCAACTTATCTGCGTTCAAAAGAACGCAGGTCGCGCTAAGTCCGGAAGGGTTTTAAGTTATAGCGGGCTCTAGGTTTTAGAGAGGGCTTCGGCTGTTTGCCGCGCCAATTGGTCGGTCAGTTCGTTGCAACGCTCCGCCACATAGTGCAGGCGCTTGGCGGCCGTGGCCTCGTCGGTCGGCGCTTCGACGATGGACAAGGCCACGTCAAGGGCGAAGATGCCGGCCTGCGTGGTCGCGGCGGCCTGTTCCTGCCCGGTGCCGCCCAGGGGCAGCGCCAAACGGTCTAATGTTTCAGCTGTCGACACGGTGAAAACTCCCTTTCCCCGACCGGAATAATTCCTGTCACCATGCTGCGCCCACACCGTTAAGAATATGTTACCAAGGCCGGGAAAAGACTAAGAAACGGCAATAATTTGACAGGAATATGTGATGAACCATAAAGCCATCAATCTGAAACAAAAATTGTCCCTGTTTGAGGAAACCTGGACGCCGAAAGTGATCGCCGAAATGAACGACTATCAGTTCAAAATCGTCAAACTGGAGGGTGATTTCGTCTGGCATGAACATGCGGACACGGACGAGACATTTATCGTCATCGAGGGCGAGGTGCGGATCGATTTCCGCGACGGCCACGTGACCCTTGGCGCGGGCGAGATGTATGTGGTGCCCAAGGGTGTGGAACACAAACCCCATGCCGAGAACCTGGCCAAACTGATGCTGATCGAGCCTCGTGGCGTACTAAATACGGGCGACGAGGAAACGGGAACGCGCACGGCGGTCAATGACGTTTGGATCTGATAGCTTCAGCGCCATCGCCGGGCGGTCGGACGTTGGGCGGGCGCTTTTACATCTGATTTTTCTGTTATCCGGCTTTGCCGCGCTGCTGTACCAGTTGGCCTGGCAGCGGGCGCTATATACCATTCTGGGCACGGACATCGCCTCGGCTACCATTGTCGTCACCGCGTTTCTGCTGGGGCTGGGCAGCCTGCTGGGCGGGGCACTGGCCAAATCTCTGCCTCATATGGCCCTGGCGCTGTTTGCCGGGTTCGAGTTGGTATTGTGCCTGTTTGGCGCCTCTTCCCTGTCCTTGTAGGCCTGGGCCGCGGATTGGTTCGCGGCCATTTCACATGCCAAAACCGCCGCCTTCGGCTTCCTCGCCGTGGCCTTGCCGACAACCTTGATGGGGGCCACCCTGCCGCTGCTCGTGGCCCATGAGGTTGCCGTCTCGGGCAATGTGGGGCGATCCGTGGGCGGGCTTTATTTCGCCAATACCGCCGGCGCCTCCCTGGGCGCCTTTGCCGCCGTCGGCTTTCTGTTCGCCAGCCTTGGCCTGTCGGGCACCACCCATGTCGCGGCCGCCCTGAACGCCCTGCTGGCGGTTGGCGCGGCTGGGTTGTTCTGGCGATCCCGGGGCTGGCCATGAGGTTGCTGCCCGCCGTCCTGATCGCCACGGCCACGGGCGGCATCGCCATTTCGTACGAGATCGTGTGGCTTCGCACCTTCAGTTTCGCCATGCAATCACGGGCCGACAGCTTCGGTCTGCTGCTGGGCGCTTATTTGGCCGGCCTGGCCATCGGCGCCTATGTGGCCGGAATTTACTGCCGGCGCCGCGCGGCGGACAAAGCGATGGCCGAAACCGGGATCATGACGCTGTTGGGCGGCGTGCTGCTCACCGCCAATGCCGCCGCTTTCATGGTGGTGCCGGCAATGGCGGCCTGTGCTGGGCTTTGTCGGGATGTCCGCAACACCGATCTGGCCATGGTTGCCGTGGCGACGGCGCTGTTGGGCATGATCCTGCCCCTGATCGCCCATGCCGCCCTGGCCCCCGATCGGCGCGCCGGGCTTGGTTTTTCCTATATCTATGCGGGCAATATCGTCGGCTCCGTGATGGGCGGCCTGGTGACGGGCTTTTGGTTGTTCGACGTCGCCACATTGCCGCAGATCGCATTTCTGCTCGCCTTGTGTGGTCTTGTTGTCAGCACGCTGGTTCTCATGGCCGGGCGGTCCAGCAGAATTGGATTGATCTTGCCGGCGGCGGGCATGATCGCGGCCGGGCTGTTGCTGGCCCATGAGACGCCGAAACTATATGCCGATATCTACGGCCAACTGCACTATGGCGGCGAATACCGGCGCTGGGGTCCGCTGCCGACGGTAATTGAAACAAACAGCGGTATCGTTGCCATCTCGCGCAGCGGCAATATCTACAGCGGGGGCGCTTACGAAGGCCGCTTCAACGTCAACCCCCTGCCTGGCAAAGACCACAACCGCGTCGCCCGCGCCTATCTGACAGCCGCCTTCCACCCCGGGCCGAGGGATATACTGTTGGTCGGCCTGGGCTCGGGCTCCTGGGCCCAGGTCCTCGCCCACCACCCGGACGTAAAAACCATCACGGTGGTCGAGATTAATCTCGGTTTCGTCCGCATGGTCCCCCGCCAACCCATCGTCGCCAGCTTGCTGGATAATCCCAAGGTGACAATCATCATCGATGATGGGCGCCGTTTCCTGCGGCGCACGGAGCGGCTCTTTGACGTGATCGTGCAGAATACCATCGTCTATTGGCGGGCCCACGCCACCAACCTGTTGTCGGCTGAATATTTTACCCTGACCCGCGCGCGGCTGCGGCCCGACGGCAGGCTGTATGTCAATACGACCCGTTCGGCGGTGACGCAAAAAACACTGCTGTCGGTGTTCCCCGACGCCATGCGCTATGAAAACATGGTCATCGCCGGCAACCAGCCAATTGTCATCGACAAGGCCCGCTTCGGTGAAAAACTGCGCCAGTGGCGGATCGATGGAACGGCGGTGGTGGGGCCGGCATGGCACCATTTTGACTTGTTCGATCTGTTGACCAAGCCAGCCTGGCATGGCGCGCCAACCTGGGAAACCGGGGCGGACATGGCAGCCCGGACCAAAGACCTGACGGTGCTGACCGACGACAACATGGCAACCGAATTCCGCTGGATCAGGGCCTATCCGAATGGCCGCCCGATTGCGGCCAATTATTAGCGCCGCGCCGCCCCATTCTTGCCATATTGGCCGTTTATGGGTATGTGCTGCGCCTGACCACAATATCTGGTAAATTTCAGGCGAATCTTGCAAAGCGATTCGTGAGGCAATTCGAATGCTGCGCAAGAGAGAAAAGTTGATCGAGAGCTGATTAAGAGCAATGGCAGGCCATTCACAATTCAAGAACATCATGCACCGCAAGGGCGCGCAGGACGCCAAGCGGTCGAAGATTTTCACCAAACTGATCCGCGAGATCACCGTGGCGGCGCGCAGCGGCCTGCCCGAACCGGACATGAACCCGCGTCTGCGATCGGCCATTCAAGCCGCACGCGCCGCCAACATGCCCAAGGATAATGTGGCCCGCGCCGTCAAACGGGCCACGGCAACGGGCGAAGGCGATAATTTCGAGGAAATCCGCTACGAGGGCTACGGGCCGGGGGGCGTCTGCCTGATTGTCGAGGCCCTGACCGACAACCGCAACCGCACGGCCTCGGAAGTGCGCGCCGCATTCTCCAAATTCGGCGGCAACCTGGGCGAAACGGGCAGCGTATCTTATCAATTCGACCGGGTCGGAACCATCGAATACCCGGTCGAGGTCGCCGACACCGACACGGTGTTCGAGGCGGCGGTGGAGGCCGGCGCCGATGATGTGGACAGCCACGACGGCGGCCACGAAATATACTGCGGGGCGGGTGACCTGCATGAGGTGGCCAAGGCCCTGGAGGAACGCTTCGGCGAGCCGAATTCGGCGCGGCTGACCTGGCGCTCGCAAAACACCATTCCCCTGGACGAGGGCGGTGCCTCGACCCTGTTCAAGCTGCTGGAGGCTCTCGACGACAGTGACGATGTGCAACAGGTTTCGGCCAATTTCGAAGTGTCCGACGATGTCATGCAAAAGTTGAACGGTTAGGACAACCTGGGATGCGGCTGATTGGTATCGACCCCGGCCTGCAACGCACCGGTTGGGGTGTGTTGGCGGTGGACGGCAGCCGGTTACGCCATGTCGGTCATGGCGTTATCGTCTCGGACGCCAAGCTGCCCCTGGCGGAACGCCTGCGCCAGCTGTACGAAGCCCTGGGCGACGTCTTGCGCCAATGGCAGCCGGTGGAGGCAGCGGTGGAGGAAACCTTCGTCAACAAGAATCCCCGCTCGACCCTGAAACTGGGCCAGGCACGCGGTGTCCTGCTGTTAGCCCCGGCCATGGCCGGCATTCCCGTTTCCGAGTACACGCCGAATTTGATCAAGAAATCCGTGGTCGGCACCGGTCATGCGCAAAAAGACCAGGTCGCCATGATGGTCACAACCTTGCTGCCCGCCGCCGGCAAGGTCAAGGATGATGCCGCCGACGCCCTGGCCGTGGCCATTTGTCATGCCCATTTGCGGCGCAGCAATGAAATTATTGCGCAGGCGGAACGAAAGCAGAGCCGGAATCGGATGAAATCGGGGATGCGGGCATGATCGCAAAGCTTTCCGGGCGTCTGGATACGAGCGGCGCCACTGATTGCATTGTCGATGTGGGCGGGGTGGGCTATCTGGTATTCTGTTCGGGCCGCACTTTGGCCAATCTGGGCGAACGAGGTGATGCCATTTCCTTATTGATCGAGACCCATGTGCGCGAAGATCATATCCATCTCTATGGCTTTCTGGAGGCGGCGGAGCGGGATTGGTTCAAACTGTTAATGAGCGTGCAGGGCGTTGGCGCCAAGGTCGCCCTGGCGATCCTGTCCACCTTGGCGCCCGGCGAATTAACCCGGGCCGTGCTGGCCCAGGATAAAGCCATGGTCACCCGCGCACCCGGCGTTGGTCCCAAGGTGGGCGGCCGTATCATCTCTGAATTGAAAGACAAGGTCGGCGATCTTGCCCTCGGCCCCGGCGCCGCCGGCCCGGATGCCGCGCCGGTGGCGCAAGGCCCGGCGGTGGATGCGATTTCGGCCCTGGTTAATCTTGGCTACCGCCCGTCGGAGGCCCACCGCGCCGTGCAGACGGCGGCCAACAGCCTGGGCGAGGCGGCGGAACTGCAAGCCTTGATCCGCGACAGCCTGCGGCATCTGGCGTCATGACCGATCGTCTGGTCGCCAGCCAGGAAGCCGGGGAAGACGGCGCCGCCGTCGGTTTGCGCCCGGAAGGTCTGGCGGAATTCGTCGGCCAGCGGGCGGAAAAGGAAAATCTGCGGATCTATATCGAGGCCGCCCGCCAGCGCGGCGAGGCCCTGGACCATGTGTTGTTCCATGGCCCGCCCGGACTGGGCAAGACTACTCTGGCGCAGATCGTGGCCCGCGAACTGGGCGTCTCGTTCCGGGCCACGTCCGGCCCGGTCATCGCCAAGGCGGGCGATCTGGCCGCCATCCTGACCCATCTGGAAGCCCGCGACGTGCTGTTCATTGACGAGATCCACCGCCTGAGCCCGGTGGTGGAGGAAGTGCTGTATCCGGCCATGGAGGATTTCCAGCTGGATCTGGTGATCGGCGAGGGGCCGGCGGCGCGCACCGTGCGCATCGACCTGCCGCCGTTCACGCTTGTGGGCGCGACCACCCGGTCCGGGCTGATCACCACGCCGTTGCGGGAGCGTTTCGGCATCCCCATCCGGTTGCGTTTCTACGAGGTGGCGGAGTTGGAACAGATCGTCACCCGCGCCGCCGGTCTGCTGGCTCTGGATTTGAGCGAAGACGGCGCCCTGGAAATTGCCAAACGCTCGCGCGGCACGCCGCGGGTGGCGGTGCGTTTACTGCGCCGGGTGCGGGATTTCGCCACGGTGGCCGGCGCCACGCGGATCGATGCGGTGAAGGCGGATGCCGCCCTGAACCGGCTGGAGGTGGACCAGCGGGGTCTGGACGCCATGGACCGTCGCTACCTCACCTGTATCGCCGAGGATTTCGACGGCGGCCCCGTGGGGGTGGAAACCATGGCCGCCTCGCTGTCCGAACAGCGCGATGCCATCGAAGATATTATCGAACCCTATCTGATCCAGCAGGCCCTGTTGCAGCGCACGCCGCGCGGCCGGGTTCTAACCCGCCACGGATATGCCCATCTGGGGCTGAACCCGCCCCGTTCGGGCCAAGAGCGGACCGAATTTCCGCAGACCGAACTTCCACTGATCGAGGGGGAGGACAGTGATGCCTGAGCCGCACCGCCTTGCCGTCCGCATTTTCTGGGAAGACACGGATGCCTCGGGGATTGTTTATTACGCCAACTATCTGCGTTTTCTGGAACGGGGCCGTAGCGACATGGTCCGTGGCGCCGGCATTGATCAGGCGGCGATGTACAATTTCGAGGGCGTGATGTTTCCCGTGCGCCGCTGCGAAATCGATTACCTGAAACCGGCCCAACTGGACGACGAGATTGAAGTACGCACCCGCCTGCGCAAGATCGGCGGTGCCTCCATGGACCTGGATCAGGATATCCATCGCGGCGCCGAGATTCTTGTACGGGCCAAGGTGCGCCTGGCCTGCGTCGGCTGGAACGGCAAGCCGGAACGGGTGCCCGAATCCGTGCGCAGCGCCTTAACCGGATTTATCGAACCAATGGAAGAAATAGGTAACTGAATGGAAAGCCAAGCCGTTGACGCGGTCACATTGGCGGGTTCCGCCGCCGCCGCCGACTTTACCCTGTTGGCCCTGTTCCTCAAGGCTGATTTGGTGGTCAAGGCGGTCATGGTGGTGTTGGTCATGTCCTCGTTCTGGTGTTGGGCGATCATCTTCGAGAAAGGCATCGGCCTGCGCCGGCTGCGGGCCCAGGCCGATAATTTTGAGGATTCATTCTGGTCGGGCGGCAGTTTGGAAGACCTCTTCGACCGTATCGGCACGCGGCCCGAACATCCCATGGAGCTTTTGTTCGTCTCCGCCATGCGGGAATGGCGGCGCTCCACTTCCAAGGGTTTGGCGGGGGAGGATTCGCTTCGCGCCGGTATCAAGGACCGCATCGTTCAGGTCATGCACATTACCCTGACGCGGGAAATCGAACGCCTGGAACGCTACATGGGCTTTTTGGCGACGGTGGGATCCACCGCGCCCTTTATCGGCCTGTTCGGCACGGTCTGGGGCATCATGAATTCGTTCCAGGCCATTGCCCTGTCCAAGAACACCAACCTGGCCGTGGTCGCCCCCGGCATCGCCGAGGCGCTGTTCGCCACGGCCCTGGGCCTGGTCGCGGCCATTCCGGCCGTCGTTGCCTATAACAAGTTCTCCACGGATCTGGGCCGCTACACCATTCGCCTGGAAGGCTTCGTTGGCGAGTTCTCGGCCATTTTGTCCCGGCAGCTGGATGAGGGGCGAGATTGATGGCGGGGCAGATGAATGGTTCCCGAATGGGCCGGCGACCCGGCCGCTACGCCGCCATGTCCGACATTAACGTAACGCCGTTTGTTGACGTGATGTTGGTCTTGCTGGTGGTATTCATGATAACGGCGCCGTTGTTGACCGTGGGCGTGCCCATTGATTTGCCCAAGACCTCGGCCGCCAACCTGCCGGGCAATGAGGAACCCTTGACGGTTTCCATCAACGAGCAGGGCGAGATCTATCTGCAGGAGACCTTGGTCAAGCGGGAGGAGCTGGTGGCGCGGTTGCTGGCCATATCGGAAAACCTGACCGACCGGCGCATCTTTGTCCGCGGCGACCGCTCGGTGGATTATGGCACGGTGATGGAAGTCATGGGCAGCCTGAATGCGGCCGGTTTCAACAAGGTGGCGCTGGTGACCGAAGCGCTGCAACTCAATGCCCAACCCGAATCCCGGGCCAAGAAATAAAGGTGCCGGACCTTGCGCAATGGAATAGCCATATCCAGCATGCTGCACGTTGGCGTGGTGCTGGCGGCGATCTATGGCCTGCCCGCACTTGTGGACCCGGTGGACATGGTGGAACAACCCATCATCGTCGAATTGGTGACCATCGCGGAACGCACGGTATCGCAGGAACGGGCAAAGTCGGAGCCGGAAAAAGCGCCGCCGCCGGCACCGAAGCTAAAACCCGTCGCGGCGCCAAAACCGGAACCGGAGCCCGAACCAAAGCCCGAACCGGTGAAGACGCCCCCGCCACCGCTGCCCCCCGAACCCGTCAAGGTCGCCGCGCCGCCGCCGCCGCCGCCGTCCGAACCCGTTCAGCCGCCGGAACCGCCGAAAGCGGAACCAAAGCCGGAGCCGAAAGCCGTCGAGACCGCCAAAGTGATCGCGCCGCCGCCCCCCGAGCCCGAAAAAATACCGGAAAAACCGAAAGAGAAGCCGAAACCACCCAAAAAAGTCGCCGCCGCCGAACCGGCCAAAATCTTCCGCGGCCTGCCCCGCCCCCGGGCCAAGCCGAAACGCTGGCGGCCGAAGTTCAGCACCGACCGCATCGCGGCCCTGTTGGACAAGGACCAGGAGAAGAAACCACAGCCCCGCCAGGAACGCTCCAAGCGCCAGGCAACCGCGAAAGCACGGAAAGCGTTCAAGGATATTTCGATCCCGCCGGCCCCGGCGCGGGTCCGCTCCGTGCCCATGACCATGTCGGAAATCGACGCAATCCGTTATCAGATACAGCAATGCTGGTCTATTCCGGCCGGCGCCCGGGATGCGGAAAACCTGGTGGTGCGGATCAAGGTGTTTCTGAATTCCGATGGCTCGCTGTCAAAGCCGCCGGAAATCGTCGGGGGGGGCAGCGGCGGCGGCGCCTCGGACCCGTTCTTTCGCACGGCGGCGGAAAGCGCCCGCCGCGCGGTTTTGAAATGTTCACCGTTAAAAAATCTGCCGCCGGACAAATATGCCCGATGGCGGGAAATCACCTTGACCTTCAACCCCCGGGATATGCTCGGTGGTTGAGGTTGTAGAGACTTGAGGAAGCAATTTGCCATGTGGACCACCTGCCTATCCAGATTGAGTTTCGCGCTTGGCCTGACCCTCGTGCTGGCGGCGCCGGGCCTGGTTCCAGGTACCGCCCTGGCGGCCTTGGAAATTGATATCACCAAGGGCAACGTGGATCCCCTGCCCGTGGCCATCCCCGATTTTTTCGGCGCCGACCCGGCGGCGATGGACCAGGGCAAGCGCATGGCCGGTGTCATCACCGCCAATTTAAACCGCTCCGGTTTGTTTCGGGCCTTGAATCCGA
Organism: Alphaproteobacteria bacterium; assembly: GCA_046582635.1. Taxonomy (GTDB): domain Bacteria; phylum Pseudomonadota; class Alphaproteobacteria. The sequence continues at coordinate 39,038 of JAYGEA010000160.1, read as the reverse complement.
AGTCTTTCATCCAGACTCCGGAATCGTTGCAGGCCCGGCCCCGATTCGCTGATTGGCGGGTACTGAACGCCCAGGCTTTGGTCTCGGGCAAAGTGGGGGTGGAAAGCGACGGCCGCCTGCGGGTCGAATTCCGCCTGTGGGACGTGCTGGCCGGCGAGCAGATGACGGGCCTGGTTTATTTTTCTACGCCGGGTAACTGGCGTCGCATCGCCCACGTCATTTCGGACACCATATACAAGCGTCTGACGGGGGAAGCGGGCTATTTCGACACCCGGGTGGTTTATGTGGCGGAAAGCGGCCCCAAGGACCGTCGCGTCAAGCGCCTGGCCATCATGGACCAGGATGGTGACGGCCACCGCTTCCTGACCGACGGCAGTTACCTGGTCCTGACGCCGCGCTTTTCGCCATCGCGCCAGGAAATCACCTATCTGTCCTATTACCGCAACACGCCGCGGGTCTATCTCTACAACATCGATACCGGGCGCCAGGAGGTCCTGGGCGATTTCCCCGGCATGACCTATGCGCCGCGCTTTTCACCCGACGGTAATAAGGTCATTATGTCCATGGCCCGGGATGGCAAGTCCAATATCTTCGCCATGGATCTGCGCACACGGGTGATCAATCAGATGACCAACGGGCCGGCGATCGATACCTCACCCTGTTATTCACCGGATGGCAGCCGGGTGGTCTTCAATTCCGACCGGGGCGGCAGCCAACAACTTTACGTGATGGGCGCCGACGGCGGAGAGGTCAAACGTATCTCGTTCGGCAAGGGACGCTACGCCACGCCGGTCTGGTCGCCCCGGGGTGATCTGATCGCCTTCACCAAAATCCGCAAGGGCAGGTTTTATATTGGCGTCATGCGCCCCGATGGCAGCGGCGAGCGGCTTTTGTCGGAAAGTTTCCTTGATGAAGGGCCGACCTGGGCGCCCAATGGGCGGGTTTTGATGTTTTTCCGCCAAAAACCCACCCGAAAGGGTGGCCGGGCCGGGCGCACGCGCCTGTATTCGGTTGATCTGACAGGCTACAACGAACGCGAAATGATTACGCCCATTGACGCCTCGGACCCGGCATGGTCACCTCTAAGCCCCTTGAATCGTTAAGTGACCATGGTTAATGTGAATGAAAGTTTTGTCCTTGGGGGCCTCGGACACTCATTCATCCGATATGTTCGCCCCTTGCCCCTACAACGATAAGATTGGTGGTAAGATTTGGTCGTTTTATCGATTAGGTAGTTTTTGCCATTAGGCAGTTGTTAATCTACTGCGGCCCATGTATGTCTCATCTGCGGATCGGGCCGTTGAAATGTTACGGTCCGATAATTGTCTACGAATACCTGAAGCTGCGAACAGTACTTTAAATAGTATCGCGGATAATGATAATATTAGCGGCATTGGTTTATGAAGCATTGCCAGGACAGCCAAAATAAAAGGATGAGGAGTGGTCTCTATGGTCTTTGAGAAATTTGCCCTGAAGGCGGCGTGTTTGGCGGCGACCATTCTGCTGGTCGCGGCCTGTGAGACGCCAGTCGAGGAAAAGGCCGATGCTTCGGGCAGCGGGGGCGCCAAGCAAGAGACGAAGATGGCGAAAAAGGCCGAGATGAAAAAGGCCGATATGAAACCCGTCATGGAACAAAAGGTTGTGCCCGGGTCCCAGGAAGATCTGGTGCTGAACGTGGGCAGCCAAATCCAATACGACTATGACCAATCCACCCTGCGCAGTGATTCCCGCCAGGTGGTGGAACGCTGGGCCGATTGGCTGCAGCAATATCCGGCCCTGACCGTGACCATCGAAGGTCATTGCGACGAGCGGGGCACACGGGAATACAACCTTGGCCTGGGCGAGCGGCGCGCGGATGCGGCGCGGAAGTATCTGATCGCCCTGGGCGTCAACGCGGATCGTATCGGCACTATATCTTATGGCAAGGAACGGCCGGTCTGTGTCAGCAGCAATGACGGCTGCTATGCCCAGAACCGCCGCGGCATGCTGCTGGTGAACTAAGGCATTTCAAGTTTGCCTCCGGCCGCCGCAAAGACCATGGCGGCTATGGCGGCCACGGCAACGGACGGCGAAACGAAAGACCACTGGGCCCGCCCTGTACGCATGATATTTGCGCCCAGGGTGGGCCCGAACTTTTTTTGCGAACATTTATTTGGACTATAATTTCGCCACATTGCGGTACTATTAGAATTTACCGCTATCATTGCCGCGCCGCGCCACCCCCGGGCACCGCGTGACGGGTTGGAGAAAATACCCATGCCCCATATACGTCTGTCCCATTTACCCATGCGCCGTTTACCCATGCACCATTTACGTTGCCTCATTGTTTCGATCCTCGCCTTGATGGCCGTGCTGGCCATGCCGAACCCGGCATCGGCGCAGAATGCGGAGTTGCAATCCCTGCTCCAGCGTCTGGATCGTATGAGCGAAGACCTTCGCATCCTGCAAAAGGATTATTACCGGGGCCAGAAAACCGGCGCCGCGCGGCTCAACGCCCAACAGCCAACAGGTGCGAAGGTTGGCGGCCGCCTGGCCGATGCGGAAATTCGCATGTCCAATCTGGAATATGAAATGCGGAACCTGACCGGACAGCTGGAAGAGGTCCGCCACGGCATGGCCAGCATGCTGCAACGCCTTGACGGTCTGGTGAAGGACGTGGATTTCCGCCTGACCGAGATTGAGCATCGCCTGTCCAAGGCGCCAGGTAAGGCGGCGGACAAGGCTGCCAAGACGGCGGCGACAACCGACACCCCGGCCTCGGATGGCGGCCCCGCCTATGCCAATGCGGAACGACCTGACCAACAAACCGAAACCACGTCGGCGGTCACGGTGCTGCCCCAAGGCACGCCCATTGAACGCTACAATTATGCTTATTCATTGTTGACGAAAATGCAGCTGCAGGCCGCGGAGACAGCTTTTCTGGAGTTTCTGGCCCAACATGGCGACGATCCCCTGGCCGGCAACGCCCAATATTGGCTGGGCGAAACCTATTATGCCCGCCAGAATCTGGGCGAAGCCGCCCGGGCCTTTTTGATGGGCATTCAACGCTATCCCAACAGCAGCAAGGCGCCTGATTCCATGTTGAAGCTGGGTATCTCGCTGGGCAAGCTGGGCAATGTGGAGGATGCCTGCGCCGCATTCCTGGAAATGCAGCGCAAATTCGCCAATCTGCGCAGCCAGGTGCGCAAACGCATGCTGCGCGAAATGAAGGCGCTGGGTTGCAGCTAGACTGCGAGTCGTGTGCCAATGCCGGCGATTAAAGACCAGACATTTGCAACTCTGATGGAGCCCCTCGGCCCGTTTGAGGACAATCCACACCTTGCCGTTGCCGTATCGGGGGGCGCCGACAGCATGGCCCTGGCGTTGCTGGCCCATGCCTGGGCCCGGCATAGGGGCGGCACCGTGACCGCGCTGACCGTCGATCATGGCCTCCGGCCGGAGGCGGCGGGCGAGGCGCGCCAGGTGGGTGACTGGCTGACCGGCCGGGGCATTGCCCACGAAACACTTGTTTGGCGGGGCCCAAAACCCCGCGCGGGCATCCAGGCGGCGGCGCGGACGGCGCGCTATGACTTGTTGGCGCAATGGTGCCGGGGCAGGGGCGTCTTGCATCTGTTGGCGGCCCATCATGGGGATGATCAGGCAGAGACTGTATTGCTGCGCCGGGATATGAACAGCGGTATTGCGGGTCTGAGTGGCATGGCGCCGGTCCGGGCCATGGCGGGCGTACGTCTGCTGCGGCCCCTGTTGTCCAGGCACCGGGCCGAGCTGACGGCAACCCTGAAAGCCTGCCGCCAACCTTGGCTGGAGGACCCCTCCAACCAGGATCTCCGCTATGCCCGCATCCGGGCCCGGCGCGGGCTGGAAACAAATGTGGGGGAGCGGGACCGCCTGCTTGCCCTCGCCGGCCGCGCCGCAACCGCGCGCGGTCGGGACGGCCACCGGCTCGCCCATATGGCGGCGCGCAGCGTGCGCCTGCACCCGGCGGGATATTGCTGGTTTGACCCCGCCCCCTGTCTGGTCGGCAACAGGGATTTACTGCCGCCGCGCGAGTTTTTCCAATTGTTGGGCGATGTGCTGCGCTGTATCGGCGGCGGCGTTTATCGGCCGCGCCGGGACCGCTTGGAGCGTCTTGGCCAGGCCATCATCGCGGATCAGTTGGCCGGCGGCCGCACCTTGGGCGGCGCGCGGGTATTGGTGCGAAAGCGGGGCTTGCTGGTTTGCCGGGAAATCGGCCGGGCCGCGCCCAGCCGCGAAACCGGCCCGGACAGACAAGGCCGATGGGACCGCTTTACCTGGTCGTTGTCCGCCCCTGGCCAGGATGATCTGTCCGTCGGACCGCTGGGTCAAACTGGTTGGCGGCAGATCAAGGACCGGGTGCCGAATACCCTTCCCAGCCCCGTTCGGGCCGCCCTTCCCGCCTTGCGCCGGGGCGATCGGATTTTGGCCGTGCCGCATCTGAATTGGCGGGCGCCCGAAGATAGTCTGGACAACGGCGGGAAATTTCAGTTTTCCGCCCGGTTTACGCCAGTCCGGCCATTGCAGCCCAATGACAGCCAATGGTGACAGCCAAAGGTGACGGCCCATGATGACGACGAATTGATTGGTGCTTGTTTGACTGCCTTTTAGCATTATCTTTATGGTAACCGGGCAGAATAGTGTATTGAGTTTATCCCTTCTGGATGAGGGAATACTGAAAACCATGAACCGGGTTTCCAAGAAGCCGCCGGAGAAGGACGTAAGGTGAGCAATTTTAGTCGAAATATTGCCCTTTGGGTGATCATCGCCCTTTTGGTGCTGGCGTTGTTTAACCTCTTTCAGGGCCCGGGCACGCGAGGCTCCACCACCACGCTGGCCTATTCCCAGTTCATTTCGGAAGTGGAAAGCGGCCAGGTCCGCGATGTTACCATTCAAGGCAACACCATCAACGGCCATTATACCGGCGGCACGCCCTTCAATTCCTACGCCCCCAACGATCCCGATCTGGTGCGCAAATTGGGCCAGCACGGTGTGACAATCTCCGCCGCACCGGACGAGGAAGGCACGCCCACGCTGTTCGCCATCCTGTTGAACTGGTTCCCCATGCTGCTGTTGATCGGCGTGTGGATTTTCTTCATGCGACAGATGCAGTCGGGCGGCGGCAAGGCCATGGGTTTCGGCAAGTCCAAGGCCCGGTTGCTGACCGAACGTTCGGGCCGGGTCACTTTTGATGACGTGGCCGGCATTGACGAGGCCAAGGAAGAGCTGGAGGAAATTGTCGAGTTCCTGAAGAACCCGCAAAAATTCCAGCGCCTCGGCGGCCGGATTCCAAAAGGCTGCCTGCTGGTGGGCCCGCCGGGCACCGGCAAAACCCTGTTGGCCCGCGCCATCGCGGGCGAGGCGAATGTCCCGTTTTTCACCATCTCGGGCTCTGATTTTGTCGAGATGTTCGTGGGCGTCGGTGCCTCCCGGGTGCGGGATATGTTCGAACAGGCCAAGAAGAACGCGCCCTGCATTATCTTCATTGACGAAATTGACGCCGTCGGCCGTCATCGCGGCGCCGGTCTGGGCGGCGGCAATGACGAGCGGGAGCAGACCCTGAACCAATTGCTGGTCGAGATGGACGGCTTCGAGGCCAACGAAGGCGTCATCCTGATCGCCGCCACCAACCGCCCCGACGTTCTGGACCCGGCCCTGCTGCGTCCGGGCCGTTTCGACCGCCAGGTGGTGGTGCCGAACCCCGACATCATCGGCCGGGACAAGATCCTGAACGTGCATATGCGCAAGGTACCCCTGGCACCCGATGTGGACAGCCGGTTGATCGCGCGGGGCACACCGGGATTCTCTGGCGCCGATCTGGCCAATTTGATCAACGAGGCCGCCTTGCTGGCCGCCCGCAAGAACCGCCGCGTGGTCACCATGCAGGAGTTCGAGGAAGCCAAGGACAAAGTCATGATGGGGGCGGAGCGGCGCTCCATGGTCATGACTGACGAGGAAAAAGAGCTGACCGCCTATCACGAAGGGGGCCACGCCCTGGTTGGGATTTTGGTCAAGGGCAATGATCCCCTGCATAAGGTGACGATCATCCCGCGCGGCCGTGCCCTAGGCGTTACCATGAACCTGCCCGAGACCGATAAATACGGTTACAAGAAATCGGAAATCTGCGCCAAGCTGGCCATGACATTCGGCGGCCGCGTCGCCGAAACCCTGATCTATGGGCCCGAAGATGTCACCACCGGCGCCGGGCAGGACATCCAGCAGGCGACCTCCTGGGCCCGGCGCATGGTCACCGAATGGGGCATGAGCGAGAGACTGGGGCCATTGGCCTATTCCGCCAATGAACAGGAAATATTCCTGGGCCATTCCGTGACCCAGACCAAGAATATCTCGGAAGCCACGGCAAAAATCATCGACGAGGAAATTCGCCGCTTCGCCGAAGATGCCGAGGCCCTGGCCACCAAGGTCCTGACGGAAAATATCGATGCCCTGCATGCCGTCGCCAAGGCGTTGCTGGAATATGAGACCCTGAACGGCGAGGAAGTCGCCACCTTGCTGAGGGGCGAGGCGATTGACCGGCCGGACGAGTTCGAGCCGCCCGAGGATAATACCGCCGCCACCTCCGTGCCGCCGTCGTCCAAGCCGAAAGAGCCCGAGGGACCGGGCGGTTTGGAGCCTGAACCGCAACCAGGTTCCTAGTACCCTCTATCGGGATAATGCGGCACCGGGCGGAGATTTCACCACAAACGCCCATCGCCGGCATTACGGCGCCCTGGCCCCTGGTCATGGGCATCGTCAATGTAACGCCGGACAGCTTCCACGACGGCGGCCAACGCCTGGACCCGGACGCGGCCATCGCCCATGGCCGGGACCTGGCGGCGGCGGGTGCCGCGATCCTGGATATCGGTGGTGAATCCACCCGTCCCGGCGCCGGCGAGATCTCTTCGGAAGCCGAGTTGGAGCGGGTTATTCCGGTCATCCGGGCACTGGCGGATGGCGGCCACGTGGTCTCCGTGGATACCCGAAAAGCGGCCGTCATGGCCGGCGCGGTCGCGGCGGGCGCCCGCATGATCAACGATGTTACCGCCCTGCGCCATGATCCCGAAAGCCTGGCCCTGGTGGCCGGCCTGGAGGTTCCCGTGGTGCTGATGCACAGCCGGGGCACGCCGGGGGATATGCAAACCAGGACCGGCTATGATGACGTGGTCGGCGATGTCATGAGCGATCTGGCGGCCCGCATTGCCGCCTGCGTCGAAGGCGGCGTGGCCCAGGACCGCTTGATCATTGATCCCGGCCTTGGTTTCGCCAAGACCGCCCGGCAAAGCGCGGCCCTGCTGGGGGACATTGCGCGGTTCCATGCCTTGGGGTGCCCTCTTTTGATCGGTGCCTCGCGCAAAACCTTCATCGGCGCCTTGAGCGGCACGGCGCGCTCGGCGGACCGCTTGCCGGGCTCCCTGGCGGCCGCTCTTTGGGCCGGACAACAGGGTGCGGCAATCGTGCGGGTCCATGATGTTGCCGAGACGGTGCAGGCGTTGGAGATTTTCCGGGCCCTTTGCTATATAGATGGCAACGACGAAATGGCGGAGTGAAGGGCGCATGGAGCGCGAATTTTTCGGAACCGACGGCATTCGCGGCACGGCCAACACCTGGCCCATGACGGCGGAGATCGCCGTGCGCGCGGGCATGGCGGCGGGCCTGCAATTTACCCGCGGCGATCACCGCCACCGGGTCGTCGTGGGCAAGGATACCCGCCTGTCGGGCTATATGCTGGAGCCGGCATTGACCGCCGGATTTACCTCCGTCGGCATGGATGTGATCCTGGTCGGGCCCATGCCGACCCCGGCGGTGGCCATGCTGACCCGCAGTCTGCGCGCCGACCTGGGCGTCATGCTGTCGGCCTCCCACAACGCCTTTGCCGACAACGGCATCAAGTTTTTCGGCCCCGACGGCCACAAGCTTTCCGACCGCATCGAGGCGGAAATCGAACAACGCATGCAATCGGATTTAACCACCTCGCTGGCCCGCGCCGACGCGCTGGGCCGCGCCATGCGCCTGGAAGATGCCCCCGGCCGCTATATCGAGGCGGCAAAGGCCACTTTCCCCTCGCAGTACCGCTTGGACGGCCTCAAGGTCGTGGTCGATTGCGCCAACGGCGCCGCCTACAAAGTGGCGCCCACCGTTCTGTGGGAGCTGGAGGCGGACGTCATCCCCATCGGCGTCGATCCAGATGGTTTCAACATCAACCGGGACTGCGGCTCAACCCACCCCGAATATTTGTGTGAACAAGTGATCGCCCACGGCGCCGATGTGGGTATTGCCCTGGACGGCGATGCGGACCGCTTGATCCTGGCCGACGAACATGGCCAGGTCGTGGATGGCGATCAATTGATGGCCGTCATAGGCGATCATTGGGCCGAGTCCGGCACCTTGAGGGGCAACGGCATTGTCGCCACGGTGATGTCGAACCTTGGCCTGGAGCGGTATCTGGCCTCCAAGGGCCTGGAACTGGTTCGCACCCAGGTCGGCGACCGTTATGTGGTAGAGCATATGCGCCAACATGGCTTCAATGTGGGCGGCGAACAATCGGGCCATATCGTGATGTCCGATTTCGGCACCACTGGCGACGGTCTGGTCGCCGCCTTGCAGGTTTTGGCCCTGGTGATGGCGGAAGGCCGGCCGGTCAGCGAAGTTTGCCGCCGATTCGAGGCGGTGCCGCAATTGTTGAAGAACGTCCGTTATAGCGGCCCCTCGCCGCTGGAAATGCCGCGCATCAGCCGTGCCATCCAGGCCCAGCGCAGCCGTCTGGGCGAGGGGGGCCGGCTGTTGATCCGACCCTCGGGCACGGAGCCGTTGATCCGCGTCATGGCGGAAGGGGACGACCAGGAACTGGTGCATTCCGTGGTCAACGAGTTGGTCGAAATGATCGGCGCGGTGTCGGATAACGAGGGCCGGTGATTGATGCCGCAGGTTAACATGGGCCGGGTCCTGATTATCGCCGGGTCGGATTCCGGCGGCGGCGCCGGTATCCAGGCTGACATCAAATCGGTCACCGCCCTGGGCGGCTTTGCCGCCACCGCCATCACCGCCCTGACGGCGCAGAACACCTTGGGCGTCCACGGCATCCATGAGGTGCCGCCCGAATTTGTCACGCAGCAGATCGAAGTGGTTTTGGCCGACATCGGTGCCGACGCCATCAAAACAGGGATGCTGCACCGGTCGGAGGTCCTGGATGCGGTGATCGGTGCCTTGGACAGGGCAGGGGGCGGCATTCCCCTGGTGGTTGATCCGGTCATGGTGGCCAAGGGCGGGCAATCTCTGCTGGATGAAGACACACGCGCAGTGGTGTGCCAACGCCTGATCCCCCGCGCCGCCCTGTTGACCCCAAATGTACCGGAAGCGGAAATTCTATCCGGGTTGACGATCACGGACGAGGCCGGCATGGCGCTGGCGGGCCGTAAGCTACTGGCCTTGGGCCCCGGGGCGGTGTTGATGAAGGGCGGGCACCTGCCGGGCGGGGAGGTGATCGATCTGTTGTTGAGCGATGCCGGCGAGGAGCGCTTTACCTCCCCCCGTATTGACAGCCGCCACACCCATGGCACCGGCTGCACCCTGGCTTCGGCCATCGCCTGCGGTCTGGCCCAGGGTTTGGCCATCGGCCGGGCCGTCGCGCGGGCGCGGGACTATGTGCAAACGGCCATTCGGACCGCGCCGGGCCTGGGCCGGGGGCACGGCCCCTTGAACCACGGCCATACATTTTCCGGCTAAAAATTGACCGACGACCGCCGCGAACGCCACTATACCTGGTCGGACCCCACCGCCCATTGGTCGCGCCTGGGCGAATTGTCGGGGTTTGACTATCTCACGGCCATCCTGGAAGGCCGGGCACCGAAACCGCCCGTGGCCATCGCCCTGCGCCTGACCCTGGCGGAGGTGGCGATGGGCCGCGTGGTTTACACGGGCCAGCCGGGAGAAGATTTTGCCAACGACGTGGGTTCGGTTCAAGGCGGCTGGGTGGCGGCCCTGATTGATGCGGCTATCGGCAGCGCCGTGCATTCCGCCCTGCCCCTGGGCGCCCGCTACACCACTTTGGAGCTGAAGACCAATTTTGCGCGCGCCGTGGCCATTGATGGCGGCGAGATGCGCTGTATCGCCGAGACCCTGCATGTAGGACGCACCACCGCCACGGCCAAGGCACGGGTGCAAGATGCGGGCGGCAAGCTTTACGCCCACGCCACCACAACCTGCCTGATCCTGCCCCGCGAATGAACCCGCGCCTTGGCGGCGGCGCGGCCACGATCCTGACGCCGGGCCAGACACGCAGCCAGATAGTCATCCTCGGCACCCTGACCGCCTTTGGGCCGCTGTTCATCTATATTGGCAGCCTCAGCCTGATCGGCGCCAACAGCCTGGCCCTGGACCAATTTCCCCAAGTGGCGGGCAGCGTTTCCGCCCTGACAAGGGGGTATCGTTTGCCGTCGGTGTTCTGTGTGCCGGGGCGGTCGGTTTTTTCCATGACGGCGGCGCCCTGGCCATGGCCGGCGTGATCGCCGCCACCGGTGTGATCACGCTGCTGCTGCGGATATCTCTGACTCGTCAGTAATTTCGCAGAAAGGCCGCCATGTGGAAATTGGCCTGGGCCGGGCGGTAAAGATAATCCCGGCCAATGGGGCAGGCGCGCCGTGCCCGGCAGCCCTGATCGAGGCAATCGCCACCCGCGGGCTGTTGCAAGTGTCCCACACAGCGTGGGACATCATAGCCGTCCCCGCTGAAGGCCGAGACCGGGCAGGCTGTCAGGCAGGGTTTGTCGGCGCAACGCGCGCAGGGGTGATCATTCAGGGCGGCGGGCAGCACCATTTCATGTTCGAACAGCAAGGCCGCGCGATAGGCATGCCAGGGGCCGAATTCAGGATGGACCAGCGGCCCAATAGGCGCCGGCGAAAGGCCTTCGGCACGGGTGGCCCAGGCAATGAACGGCTGATAGGGCGGGCCATCGAACGGAAACAGAATTTCGGCGCCAAGATCACCGGCCAAGGGGGTCAGGGTGGCGCGGCACCATTTATCCAAGGCATCACGGCTGCCGTCGGGACCCGGGAATTGTCGCCACATGGCGCCCCCCGCGTTACCCACCAGGACCACGCTGGCCGCCGCTAAATCATCCGCTTCAACTGGGTGGAAGCCGCCCCTTGGGATCAGACCCAGGGGGCTCAAGGCCGCCCTCACGCCCGCATAGTCCACCACGCCCATTCGCTGTTCGCCTCCACAACCTATCCATGGCATCTTGCAGGCAATGACCGTGAATACAAGCCTCGCGAAAATCAACTTTCCCGCCCCGGGTCTGTCTCTAGTTCTGTGTCTGTCTCTGTGTTTGGGTCTGGTACTGCTATTGAGCGGTTGCCAACCGCCGCCAAGACCCTTCGCCGCCGCGCACAAGGGTGATTTCAGCACCATCCAGCTTGGACCCCGCGCCGGCCTGATTGTGGCGCCGGTTACGGGCGATGTCCCCAAGGGGGTTGGGGTTGCCCTGGCCGAGGCCATGGCGGCCGCCTTGCGCCGGCGCGAGATCACCGCCGGGACCGCCCCCGGCCACCGCCGCAGCCACCATTTACGGGGCGAGACTGTCCGGCTGTCCGATCAGCGCCTGGCCATGACATGGCACCTGTTCAGCCCGGAGGGTGGCGAAACCCTGACTGTCGCACAGGACGCGGGAATATCCGCCCAGGCCTGGCGGCGCGGTGATGCCGGCCTGCTGGCGCGCCTGGCCAGCCAGGGCGCCGATGCCGTGGACCACCAACTCCGCCGCCGCGAGCGGGGCCAGGGGCGGCGCATCGCCCTGGCGTCGGTCACCATGGGGCCGGTGGACGGCGTGCCCGGTTTGGGCGGCCGCAAATTGGCCGCCGCTATGGCCATAGCCTTGGCTGATGCGGGCGTCCCACTGGCCGATGAACCCGGGGACGACGGCTTCATTCTTCTGGGCAGCATGCATCTGCGCCCATCCGGGCCGGGACTACAGCCAGAAATACAGATAGAAATGGTCTGGCACCTGATCCGGCCCGACGGCAGCGAATTCGGCAAGGTCGCCCAGGCCAATACCATCCCCAAGGGACAATTAACGGCTGATTGGCGGCACTTGGCCCGCGCCATCGCCCGGGCCGGGGCACCGGGCGTGCGAAATCTATTGCTCCGGGACCCTGGTTAGGAATTGCTGGTGTGTGCTAGTTTGCCCGCACGGAACAGGGAGCGTTCGCCATGACCACCAACAACCCGGACAACAGCCCGAATACCACCCCCTTGTGGGGCGCGGAATTGGACCATATTCGTCTGAATTCAGCTAATCCGGATCGATCAGCCGCCTTTTACCGGGATGCTTTCGCCATGGCCGAACAGGCTCTGGACGACGGCACGAAACTACTGCGCGGCCGCGAGCGGCGCCTGATCATCGGTGGCGCCGGGAGCATTGGCGACAGCGGGGTCGGCCAACCTTATAGTGCCTTCCGCTTTCCCGACGCGGCACGGTTGGCGGCCTTCAAAAGCCACCTGACGGCTCAAGGCGTCAACCTGATGCCCTCGCCCACGCCCCTGTTTGGCCAAGGTGCCTTTGCCGTGGCCGACCCCGACGGCCGGCAAATGGTCTTCGGCTTGCCCAATCCAATACACCATTCAAACGATGATAGCCCCGAAGGCCACCCGCCCGGCCGTTTGCAACACGTGGTCGTTGCCACCGCCGATTTGGCGCCCATGGTGGATTTTTATGAAAACACCCTTGGTTTCGTCGCCACGGACCATGTTCTGCGCGATGAAGAGGACGGCAGCCAAACCCTGACGGCGATCTTTTACCGCTCCACGCCCGAGCATCATTCCTTTGCCATGTTCCTATCGGACGTGGCGCGCCCGGATCATCATGCCTACGAAGTCTCGTGCTGGAACGATATCCGCGATTGGGCCGATCATATGTCCGGTCTGTACATCAATCTGTGGTGGGGTCCCGGCCGCCACGGTCCCGGCAATAACCTGTTCTTCATGGTCGAGGACCCGGACGGCTACAAGGTGGAAATCTCGGCCGAATTGGAAAACATGGAAGACGGCGCCCCGACCAGGCAATGGCCCCATTCCGAACGCTCCCTCAATCTGTGGGGCCCCGGCTGGATGCGGGCTTAGAGGGGGTTTGAGCCATGGCGCTACCGGTGAAATTGAGTGCCGTCGCCGACCAACTGGAAATGGTTAGTGATTTCATGACGGTCTACATACATCGCAAGACCGGCGAGCTGGCCGCGCTCATAGAAGATGACATATCATATGGCGATCAGGACGACGACGAAGACGAGCTGCGGCAAAGGGTGGAAGATGACGATGATTTCATTGCCCTGCCCGACCAGTACGAGATCCATGAATATGCGATCATGGAACGTTTTGCCAAGTCGCTTGAGGACGAGCCGGCTCGGGACAGCCTGATGCGGGCCCTCGGCGGGCGGGGCGCCTTTCGGTACTTCAAGGACCGTGTGGCTGAACTCGGCGTCAGAGATGATTGGTTTGCCTTCAGGGATCAAGCTATCAGAGGGATCGCGGCGGAATTTCTGGAATCCGAAGCGATCCCATTTATTGACGAATAGAGAGCCGCCGGGCGGATCTGGATCGCCGGATCTCGTCCACTGCTGTCCGGTTTAATTACGGGACGGCGCGATGGATCGTACGACAGCGCGAACAATAGCCGTTCAGGCGTGCTTCCCTGGATGCCCGGATCTCGTCCGGGCATGACGGATTGGCAGATTTTAGCTAATTTTTTCAGCTCTTTCGTCATTGCCGGGCTTGACCCACTGCTCTGCGGCAATCCAGGGCCCCGAGATGATTGTGCGGTGTTTCATCCGGCCGTTCAGGTCATGGCGGGGCGGAGTTGCTATCAGCGCAGGTCTTTTATGCGCCCGACCAATTCCGCGTTGATCTGCCGGGGTGCCGTTGATAGCCGGTTTGTATGACGGCGCAGGCCGGGCAGGCGGATGCCTTCGATGGCATCGTAACGTTGGAAGAAAGCTTCGCAATGATCGGCCCAGTCGGGGCCGGCGACCAGCTCCGGCGCCATCGCAAACATGAATTCACCGCCAATTGTCGGACCGCCGTCACCATTATCCGCCGCCACGGACTCGAAACTGAAACAATCGCCCACGGCACCCGCCGCCAACAACTCCACCATCAGGGCAATCGCCGATCCCTTATAGCCGCCGAAGGGCAACAGCACGCCCTTGATGATTTCGCCTGGGTCCGTCGTTGCCGCGCCATTTTCATCAAGGCCCGTGCCCGGCGGCACCACTTCGCCTTCGCGGGCCGCCAACTGGATTTCGCCATGGGCCATGGCCGCCGTCGCCATGTCGATCACCATGGGCATCTTGCCCGGCCGCGGCCAGGCAAAGGCAAGCGGGTTGGTGCCGAACAATGCCTCCGCGCCACCCGCCGGCGTCACAAACGGTTTGGTCGTCACGCAGGCCAGACTAATCAAGCCTTCCCCCGCCAATGCCTCCACCTCCGGCCAGAGTGCCGCGAAGTGATAGGAATTGGTAATGGTCATCACCGCGATGCCCAGGGTTTTCGCCGCCGCCGCCAAAACAGGCACGCCCGCTTCGATGGCCGCCGGGGCATAACCGTTGTCGCCATCGACTTTTATGACCGCCGGCAGGTCATTGCTGATACGCGGCCTGGCCCCGCCATTCACTTTTCCGCTTCTCAGTGAAGCGATATACCCTGGCAGGCGGAACAAACCGTGAGAGACCGAGCCATCCCTCTCGGCGGTGACAATTGTACGCACCAGGGCATCGGTGTTCAGCTCGTCACAGCCGTTGGAGGACAACACCTCCCGGCTTAACCGTTCGATTTCATCCAGAGTCAGGGGGATCGTTGACAAGGTTGGCGGCCTCTACAAGTTATGGTTCAGCAGCCGGCGCCATGCGGCGTCCGCGAAGTTGATCCCGGTATCTTGCACTAAACGGGATTGCGGCACTACCCCGCCATGGCTGCCCGGCGTTCCCGTTTGCGTTGGTGGGGATCCAGCGTCGCCTTGCGCAGGCGGACGTGGTTGGGGGTGACCTCGACCACCTCGTCGTCACCGATGTAGGCGATGGCCTGTTCCAGGGTCATCCGCCGCGGCGTGGTCAGGCGGACGGCGTCATCCTTGCCGGAGGCGCGAATATTGGTCAGCTGTTTGGCCTTCATGGGGTTTACTTCCATATCCGAGGGTTTGGCGTTTTCACCGATCACCATGCCTGCATAGACCTGTTCGCCGCCGCCAATAAACAATACGCCGCGTTCTTCCAGGTGCCACAGGGCAAACGGCACCGAGGAGCCGCCCTGGTTGGCGACGATGGCGCCGTTACGGCGTCCCCGGATCGGGCCTTTGTAGGGCGCATAGCTGTGATACAGGCGGTGCATGATGCCGGTACCCCGGGTATCGGTGAGGAATTCACCGTGGTAACCGATCAGGCCGCGCGAGGGTGCGAGGAAGGTAATCCGCGTCCGGCCGATACCAAAGGGGCGCATGTCGGTCATCTCGCCCTTGCGTTCGGCCATCTTTTCCACCACGACGCCGGTGAATTCGTCATCCACGTCGATGGAAACCTCTTCGATGGGTTCTTGGCGTTGGCCGGTGGTCGGATCGCTGCGATACAGCACCCGGGGGCGGCCGATGGTCAACTCGAAGCCTTCCCGGCGCATGGTCTCGATCAGCACGCCAAGCTGCAATTCGCCCCGTCCCGCCACTTCGAAAGCGTCTTTTTCGCCGGTCTCGGATATCTTGATGGCCACATTGCCCTCGGCCTCCGCCAGCAAACGTTCGCGGATCACCCGGCTTTGCACTTTCGAGCCATCACGGCCCGCCAGCGGCGAGTCATTGATGGCAAAACGCATGGCGAGCGTCGGTGGATCGATCGGGGGCGCCACAATGGGCACGGTGACCGCCGGGTCGGCGATGGTGTCGGCCACGGTTGCCGTCCGCAAACCGGCAATGGCGATAATGTCGCCGGCCGAAACCTCGTCCACCGGCACCCGGTCCAGGCCGCGAAAGGCCAGAAGCTTGGTCACCCGCGCGGATTCCACCACGCTGCCGTCATCGCGCAGGGCGTGGATGGTATCATTATGGGCCAGACGCCCCGATTGCACCCGTCCGGTCAGAACCCGGCCCAAATAGGGGTCGGCGTCCAACAGCGTGGCGATCATGGAGAACGGCGCATCCGCATCCACGTCCGGAGCGCCCACGTGGCGCAGCAGTAATTCAAACAACGGGTCCAGGTTGCCGCCGTTCGCCCCGGCACTTAGATCCGGATCGTCGCTGGCCCAGCCGTCGCGGCCCACCGCGTAAAGATAGGGGAAGTCGAGCTGATCTTCATTGGCCTCCAGCGCGGTGAACAGATCAAACACCTCGTCCAGCACCTCGTCGGGCCGGGCATCGCCACGGTCGATCTTGTTGATGACCACGATGGGGCACAGACCCAGGGCCAGCGCCTTGCCGGTAACAAACTTGGTTTGCGGCATGGGACCTTCGGCCGCGTCCACCAGCAGCAGCACGCCGTCGACCATTTTCAGGATCCGCTCCACCTCGCCGCCGAAATCCGCATGGCCCGGGGTGTCGACGATGTTGACCCGCGTGCCTTGCCATTCGACGGAGGTGCACTTGGACAAAATGGTGATGCCGCGCTCTTTCTCCAGTTCATTGGAATCCATGGCCCGCTCGGCCACCTTTTGGTTGGCGCGGAAGGTACCCGACTGGCGGAACATGGCATCGACCAGGGTGGTCTTGCCGTGATCAACATGGGCAATGATGGCAATATTACGCAACGGCATGGCTTGCTCGCGATCTTAAAATTATGGGGTTGCCCGCGTGTTTTTATTCGGCGCGCGGCGGAGACATACACCGCCCTGGCGTCCACGTCCAGTGTCCAATGCGCTTTCGGCGTCACACCTGTTTCAGCCGCCGATCCAACCGCCGAAGCTGCAGGGCCAGCAAGACAGCCTCCAAACCATAGCCGGCGATCCAGCCGATGATGCCCAAGACCGCACCATTGACCGCGCCATTGCTCCCGGCCAGGACGAAACCGAGGCTGGCCACAAGGGTCGCGACGGCGATACGGGAGAGGCCGCTGACCGCCAGCATGGTGGTGTTCTGGGCGCCCGCCAACAGGCCGCGAAACAGCGCCGAATAGGCCCAGGCCGCCGCCATGAGAAAGGCCAGCTTCAAGGCCGGCAGGCAATAGGTTTTCAATTCGGCCCGCAAACCCATGGCCTCCTCCAGAACAAACGCCTCGGCCGGGGTGTGGAACAGCACGAAGCCAAGCAAACCGAAGAACCCGATCAGATGCAGGGCGAAGATGAACAGCGGCCGCCGGTCGGCAATGGTTTTGACCAGGGTCTGCGCCGTTTGCAACAAATTGCGCATGGGGCTCATCATCATGCTGACCAGGCCATAGACGATATTGAACGCGGCCAGGGCCAGGTCCGGGTTGGCCAGCATGCCGAGAAAGATCGAAATCACCGTCACCACGCCCATCTCGGACGAGGTATTCATCATCAAGGGCCAGGCGAAGCGCCACTGCCGCCTGATGCTCGGCGGCGGGTCCACACCCACGTCGGGCAGGTTGCGATATAGTTTTTGCGCGAAGATCACCGCCACCACGGTCTCGATTGTCATGCAGATCACCAGGGCGGCCGCACCGATCGCCGCGCCCTCGAAATAGTCCGGCAGCACGAACAATGATACCGCCAGGGAGGCCAGGCGCACACAAGTGGCATAGGTGATGAAGATGGTCCGCTGGTGCATCAGGATCAGGCCGAAACAGATGGAGCGGATAACCAGTACCGGCGCGCTGAGTGATAGCAGGAAGGTGGCCGATTTGGCCTGCGACACCACCGCCGCCGAGGCCCCGAACATCCCGCCATAGGCCCAATCGCCCAGGGCCGAAAAGGCCAGAAACTGCGCCGCCACCCAGGGCACCGCCACGATCACCACCATGAACCGGAGCAGGGGCCACAAGGCCCGTTTGCTTTTCAAATAGCCAAGGGTGATGAGGGAGCAGACCTCGGTGCTGGAGGCCAGGGCAAAATATAGCGTGAAGGCGACATGAAAGGCGGCCAGCGTAATGTTCTGGTCCGGCGAACGGGCCAGGGCCGCATTAATGACCGATTTCGAGATCATGTTGAGCTCGGTCATCAGGATAAGCGGCACGAAAAACCGGTAGGCGCCGCCCAAGGTTACTGACGTTACGAATGCTGGCATGGAAAACCTTTTGTGACCGGCGTGATAATGCCTTGAAATTACCGATCCACACACGAAAATGTCATGCTCGCGCACATGAATATCCATGGCTGACGGAAAGATCCGGGCTAGCATAAATAAATTCAAACAGGGAGGGAAACTCATGAAACGCGTAGCAATCATTCTGGCCGCCATGGGGGCGACTATCGCGGCCGCCGTCACATTTCAGGCCGCGACCCAAGCAGCATCGGCGGCGGATGTCAAAATCACGCCCCTGGGCGTCGTGGATGGGGAGTTTTGCATCCTGGACCGTGCCATGGTGTTTGAAGATCCCGACGGCACCCGCCTGCTTTATGATCCCGGTTTTACCGTCGCCGGGGCGCAAGATCCCAGATTGGGCAAAATTGATGCGGTCTTGATCTCTCATATGCATTTCGATCATGTGGGCGGCCGCCATACCAAGGCGCCCAATGCCTCTCTTTGCACCAAGCCAGAGATGTCCGTGGATGCGCTGCCCGAAACCAACGCGGTCAGGATCGCCTTCGCCAAGGGCGCCAAGATCGTCACGGGCAGCGAAATGCCGCCGTTTTTCGCCGCCAAGCTGAAAGCCATGGGCGGCAATCCGAAAAATTCCATCCTGGCCCGCTTCGGCGCCACCAAGATGATCGGCGGCGTGAAGATCTCAACCGTGCCCGCCCTGCACAGTAATGGCCCGCACCCCAAGATGATCGGCGGCGATCTGGGCAAGGCCATGAAGGCGGCGGGCATCGGCGGCTATGTTGGCCAGGCCACCGGCTATATCTTGCGCTTCACCAATGGTCTGGTCGCCTATCTTTCCGGCGATACCGGCATGACGTCGGAGTAGGAGCGCGTGGTGGGCGGCTTTTACAAAGCCAGGCTGGTGGTCATGAATATCGGCGATACCTACACCACGGGGCCGAAAGAGGCCGCCTTCGTGATCAATGAAATGATCAAGCCGGCATCGGTCATTCCCTCGCACGCCAACGAACCGGCCACCAAGGGCGGCAAGGTCAGGGCCGGCACGCGCACGGCAATCTTTCAAAAGGCGGTCAAGGTACCGGTACATATCCCGCTGAGTGGGAAAACCATGTCCTTTAATGGCGCCGGGGTCTGTACCTCGGGCTGCTGAGTGCAATATAAGACCTGACAGGGCCCCGGCCGGAAGCACGGTCGGGGCCGCCTGCATCTAAGTTCTGTAATCTGGGTTCTTTATGTCCTTTGAAGCGTACAATCCCCCCGCCGGCTTTCACCCCTGGGAGCCGGACCTATTCTATTACGGCACCATCGGGCCGCTGTTTCTGCAAAACCGGGGCGACAAAGTGGTGTTCGGCTTCCGCTGCGGCGAGAAACACGTCAACGCGGCGCGGATGTGCCATGGCGGCATGCTGTTTACGCTGATGGATATCAATTTGGGCTTCAACGCCAATATACAGACCGGGCGCCCCGGTTTCATGGTCACGGTCAATATGACATCCGATTTTCTCGCGCCCGTGCAACAGGGGCAGTGGGTCGAGACCCATGGCGATGTGGTGAAGGCAACCCGCAGCCTTGTTTTCATGGAGGGGCGGCTGTACGCGGACGGGGAATTGTCCCTGCGCGCCAACGCGGTCATGAAGGCGCCCAGGGGGTTGGATGAATACGATCTTTCGGACGCGCTGCCCCCCGTGTACAAAGTCTGAATAATTGCTAACGTGTGGATAACGATACGCGGAAAAGGAACTGATCATGGCCGCTGGATACGACGAAACTTACGCTTCCTGGCAGCGTGACCCCCAGGCGTTTTGGGCCGAGGCGGCCCAGGAGATCCATTGGACCAAGACCTGGGACAAGGTGCTGGACGACAGCCGGCCGCCGTTTTACCGCTGGTTCACCGGCGCCGAGACCAATACCTGTTATAATGCCGTCGACCGCCATGTGGAGGCCGGGCGCGGCGAGCAGGCCGCCATCATCTACGACAGCCCCATCACCAACAGCATGCGGACGATCACCTATCGGGAGCTGCAGGCCCAGGTGGCCCGCTGTGCCGGCATGCTGCGCGGCCTGGGCGTGGACAAGGGCGACCGGGTTATCATCTATATGCCCATGGTGCCCGAAACAGCCGTCGCCATGCTGGCCTGCGCCCGTATCGGCGCCGTGCATTCCGTGGTCTTCGGCGGTTTCGCCGCCAACGAGTTGGCCACCCGGATCGACGACAGCCTGCCCAAGGTGATCATCTCCGCCTCCTGCGGGGTGGAGCCGGGCCGCGTGGTGCCGTACAAACCCCTGCTGGACGGCGCCATCGAAATGTCCAGCCACAAGCCCGGCGCCTGCGTGATTTTGCAGCGGGAAATGGAGACGGCGGAACTGATGCCTGGCCGGGACCATGACTGGGACGAGGTCATGGCGGCCGCACCTTCCGTTGATTGCGTGCCGGTGCTGGCCACGGACCCGCTGTATATCCTCTACACCTCAGGCACCACGGGTATTCCCAAGGGCGTGGTGCGGGACAATGGCGGCCATCTGGTGGCCCTGAAATGGTCCATGAAGAACGTCTATGACGTGGACCCGGGCGAAGTGTGGTGGTCGGCCTCGGACGTGGGCTGGGTGGTGGGGCATTCCTATATCGTCTATGCGCCGCTGTTCCATGGCGCCACCACCATTTTGTTCGAGGGCAAGCCCGTGGGCACGCCGGACGCCGGCGTCTTCTGGCGGGTTATCGAGCAGCATAAGTGCGTGGCCTTGTTCACCGCGCCCACCGCCTTCCGCGCCATCCGCCGGGAAGATCCCGACGGCGTGCTGTTGGCGAAATACGATCTGTCCAAGTTCCGCACCCTGTTCCTGGCCGGCGAACGGGCCGACCCGGACACCATTCAGTGGGCCGAGCAGCAATTACAAAAACCGGTGATCGATCATTGGTGGCAGACCGAGACCGGCTGGGCCATCGCCGCCAACTGCATGGGCCTGGGGCCCCTGCCGGTGAAATACGGCTCCCCCACCAAGGCGGTGCCGGGCTATGATGTCCGCGTGGTGGACGAAAGCTGCAAGGAAGTGCCACGCGGCAAAACCGGGGCCATCGTCATCAAGCTGCCCATGCCGCCAAGTTGTCTGCCCACGCTGTGGAATGCGGATGACCGCTTTATCGAAGCCTACATGGAAGAATTCCCCGGCTACTACAAAACCGCCGATGCCGGCTATCAGGACGAGGACGGATACCTCTACATCATGTCCCGCACCGACGACATCATCAACGTCGCCGGCCACCGCCTCTCGACCGGCGGCATGGAGGAGGTGCTGTCCGGACACCAGGATGTGGCCGAATGCGCCGTGGTCGGCGTGGCCGACAGCCTGAAGGGCCAGGTGCCCCTGGGCATGGTCGTGCTAAAGGCCGGCGTGGACCGGGATCACGGCACAATTTGTCAGGAACTGGTGGCCAAGGTACGCGGTGAAATCGGCCCCGTGGCGGCTTTCAAGACCTGCACCGTTGTCGCTGGTCTGCCGAAAACCCGCTCCGGCAAGATCCTGCGCGGCACCATGGCCGCCATCGCCGACGGCACAGAATGGAAAATGCCCGCCACCATCGACGATCCCGCCATCCTGGACGTCATCACGGAAGCCTTGCAGGCCCTCGGTTATGCCGGGGGCGAGCGGTAAATCCACAGGCCGAAAATCAATTGGCTTTTCGCAATTCGCCGCCGAATTCCGGCGGGCGCTTCGCGAGGAAGGCGCGCATGCCTTCGCGGGCATCGCCGGACAGGATCAGCGTGGCCTGGGTCCGATGCTCGAAATTCAGGGCCTCCGCCAGGGTGGAACCGGCGGCGCCGTGAATGCCGCGCTTGATGGCGGCAAGGGCCTGGGGCGGTCCGGCGGCGAGACGCTCGGCGAAGGCGCGCACTTGATCCTGGAAACCCTCCAGGGGCAGAAGCTGGTTTAGCAAGCCCAGGCGATGGGCCTCTTCCGCCTTGATCCGGTCGCCGGTCATCATCAGCTCCATAGCCTTGGCGCTGCCCGCCAGGCGGACCAGTGTGTGGAAGCCGCCCCAGTCGGGGATCAGGCCGATTTTCACGAAGCTTTCCGAAAACAGCGTTTTCTCGCAGCCCAGGCGCATGTCGCAGGCCAGCGCCATGTTCATGCCACCCCCCGCCGCCGGGCCATTGACCGCCCCGATCACCGGCTGCGGCATGTCATGCAGCAGCTTGACCACCGCCCCGACAGTGCCCAGATGGCTTTCCAGGACGGAGGTATCGTTGTCTGCCTGCCACTTGGCCATTGCCTCGATATCGCCCCCCGCGCAGAACGCCCGGCCGGCGCCGGTGATCACGACACAACGGACGTCCGGGTCGGTCTCGTATCCGCGCAGACCCTCCAACAAAACATCGCGCATGTCGCCCGCAAGGGCATTCATGGCCTCGGGCCGGTTCAGGGTAATGGTGGCGACGTGGCCGGTGACGTCGAACAGAATTTGGTTTGCGGTCATTTCGATCTCCTGAAGGTGCAGACGTGACGTACGCCAACATTGCGGTATTTGGCAAGACCGCGCGGGGCTTGCAGCCTGAAAGCTGGCGGGCCATCATGGCCCAAACAAGATGGCGCGAGGAAACAACATGCATGACCTGATCATCCGCAATGCCCGCATTGCCGACGGCCTGGGCAATCCGTTAATCCATGGCGATCTGGCGGTGAAAGACGGCCGGGTGGCCGCCGTGGGCGTGGTAGGCGTGGTAACGGGCGAGGCCCGGGAAGAGGTGGACGCGGGCGGCGATGTCCTGGCGCCCGGCGTCATCGACCTGCATACCCATTACGATGCGCAATTGACCTGGGATCAGACCGCCTCGCCGGCGGGCGCCCTGGGGGTTACCACCGTGGTGGTGGGCAACTGCGGCTTCGGCATCGCGCCGGCTCCTCCCGAACACCGGGATGCCATTCTGGCCAATCTGGCCGAGGTGGAGGGGATGAGCCTGACGTCCCTCAAGGCCGGCGTCGATACGAACTATGAAACTTTTGGCGAATACATGGATTTGCTGAAGCGCAAGGGCGTCTATCCCAATGTGGCGGTGCTGGCCTCGCATACGGTGTTCCGCACGGCGGTCATGGGGGATGAAGGTTCCACCCGGCAATCGACGGAAGACGAGCTGGCGCAAATCGTGGCGCTGTTTCGCGACGCCATGGAGGCGGGCGCCGTGGGCCTCGGCTCCTCCTCCAACGAGAACCATCGCGGCGCGGGCGGTTTTCCCATCGCCTCGCGCCTGGCGGACGATGATGAATTCCGCGCCCTGGTTTCGGTCCTGGCGGATTACGACCACGGCGTCTTCATGGCGACCTTTGGCGAGAAACACGGCATCCCGTTTCTGGAGGAAATGACCCGTATCAGCGGCCGGCCCGGATTTTACGCGCCCATGTTCTATTTCTCGCACCAGCCGGAGCGGGCCAACAACATCATGTCCCAGGCCGAGGCGGCCCGCTCACGCGGCCTGCCCGTCTATACCCAAGGGTCGTGTCAGCCCCTGAGCCTGAGCTTCACCCTGGACAAGGCCTATATCCTCAAGGCCATGGAACATTGGCCCGCGACCGAGGACCACGGCGAACTGCGCACCATCCTGGCCGATCCCGGTTTCCGCGATGCCTTCCGCCAGACCCTGGCGTCGGGCGATAGCCAGCATGTCTTCAAGGGCCGCTGGGATTGGGTGCCCATCACCATCACGGGTTTGGAAAAAAACAAAGCACTGGAGGGCCGCACCGTGGCCGAGGTCGCCGCGGAACGGGGCGTGGACCCGTTTGATCTGTTCCTGGACCTGGGGTTGGAGGAAGATTTCGCCACCAAGTACACCTTCTTTCTGCTCAACATGGAGGAGGACGGCGTCGCGCCCCTGCTTCTCAACGACGGTACCTTGATCAGCCTGTCCGATGCCGGCGCCCATAATTCCCTGCTGTGCGATGCCGGCTATGCCATGCATCTGTTCGGCCATTGGGCCCGGGACAAGGGCCTGTTCGATCTGCCCACCGCGATCCGCAAGGTCACCTCGGACCCGGCGGATGCCTACGGCATATCGGACCGCGGGCAACTGACGCCAGGCGCCTGGGCCGACATGATCCTGTTTGATCCCGAGACCATCTCCATCACCAATATGGAGCGGCATTTCGACCTGCCGGCGGGGGGCGAACGCCTGTTGCGCCGGGCGCCGGGCCTGAAAGGCACCTGGGTCAACGGGATTCAGGTGTTCGATGGTGAAAATTATCTCGACGTGGAAGCGCCGGGCGAGGTGCTGACCAAATTCGCCTCCGGTCTGCCCACCCTGGGCATGGCGACCGCCCGTGCCGCCGCCGAATAGAACAAGGACGATTAAACGATGATGGCCGGAAAATGGGGCGTCTGGTTCGCCCCCAACAGACTGCCCACCGAAGATATCGACCGCCTGGCGCGAGAGACCGAAACGCTGGGCTATGACACCCTGTGGTATCCGGAGGCCATGGCCTACGAAGCCATGGCCATGGGCGGCTATCTGCTGGGGCGCACCACCAAGCTGAAGCTGGCCACGGGCATCGCCAATATCTATGTGCGCGATCCCTCCGCCGCCATGCAGGGGCACAATACCCTCAACAGCCTGTACGACGGCCGCTTTATTCTGGGCCTGGGCGTCTCGCACATCCCCATCGTGGAGGGCGCGCGGGGCCACAATTATGGCAAGCCCGTGGCCACCATGCGCGCCTATCTGGCCGCAATGGCGACAGCACCGGTGCAGATAAAGGCCGATCGCCAGGTCGTGCTGGCCGCCTTGGGGCCTAACATGCTGGCCCTTTCGGCGGAGCTGGCGGACGGCGCACTGCCCTACAACGTGACGCCGGAACACACCGCCCGGGCCAGGGATATTCTGGGCCCCGGCAAGGCGCTGTGCGTGGAGCAAAAGATCTGTCTGTGCGAGGACCCCGCCCAGGCCCGCGCGGTGGCGGCGGCGCAGTTGAAGATGTATCTGGGCCTGCCCAACTACCGCAACTGCTGGCTCGGCCTTGGATTTACCATGGATGATCTGGACGGCGACGGCAGTGATGCTTTTCTGGACGCCATGGTGGCCTGGGGCACGGAAGCGGCCATTCGCGCCCGCCTGCAAGCACATTTTGATGCCGGCGCCGATCATGTGGCCATTCAACCCTTTGATCCCGCGGGCGGTGCCGCGCCGGACTGGAATGCCCTGGCAGCCTTCGCGCCGGGCGGCTAATAATCAACCAACAAACCACATCAGGAGAGACCATCATGAGTGAAGTTAGTGTCGTTGCCATCATCACCACCAAGCCCGGCAAGCGGGACGAGGTCCTGGCCGCCGCGCGGGCCAATTTGGCCGCCGTGCGGGCCGAGGACGGCTGCATCGAATACGTGCCCCATGTGGATACGGAAGGCATGGGCAGCTTTCAGACGCCGTTCGGGCCGGACACCTTTGTCTTCATCGAAAAATGGGCCAGCAAGGAAGCCCTTGGCGCCCACGCCGTGGCTCCACACATGAAGGCCTATGCCGCCAAGGTCGGCGATCTGCTGGAAAACCGGGTGATCCACATCATCTCCTCCGCCGAGTAGACCATGGCGGACGCCAATTCCGATTTTGGGAAATTTGCACGGCGGGATTGGGACAGCCATCCCCCCAATCTGCATCCCGACTATAAATCGACGCCCCTGCGGGCGCCGACCAAGCCCATGGTCATATTGCCGCAAAGCCTGTCGGAGTTGACCGGGCCGGTTTATGGCCATGATGCGGTAGGCGGCCTGGATCATGACCTGACCAAATCCGCCGCCAGGACGGGCGAACCCAATGGGGAGCGGATTATCGTCGCCGGCACGGTCCGGGATGAAGACGGCCGGCCGGTGCCGAACATTTTGTTGGAGGTATGGCAGCCCAACGCCGCCGGCCGCTACAATCACGCCGACGATCAGCACGACGCACCCATGGACCCGAATTTTCTAGGTGCCGGGCGTTGCGTCACGGACGAGGCGGGGCGTTACCGCTTTATCACCATTAAGCCCGGCGCCTATCCCTGGCCCAACCATTACAATGCCTGGCGGCCGGCCCATATCCATTTCTCTTTGTTCGGGCCGTCCATTCTGACCCGCCTGATCACCCAGATGTATTTTACCGGCGATCCCCTGCTGGCCCTGGACCCGATCTACAACGGCGTGCCGGCGGCGAGCCGGCAATTGCTGGTGGCGGATCTGTCCATCGAGCTTTGCGAACCGGAATGGGCCCTGGGCTATGAATTCGATATCTGCCTGCGCGGGCGGGCGGCAACGCCCATGGAGGCCTAGTTCCATGCCACCGAAACAGATGCTGAAACAAACCCCCTCGCAAACAATCGGGCCTTATTTCTCGTTCGGCCTGGTGCCGGAACAGTACGGCTATGACCATTCCCAACTCGCCGGCAATGAATTGGCGGAGGAGGGCGCGGCGCCCATCACGATCCGGGGCCAGGTGTTCGACGGCAATGGCGAAACGGTGCGCGATGCGGTGCTGGAATTATGGCAGGCGGACAGCCAAGGCCGTTACGCCCACCCTGGCGACCCGCGCGGCGCCAATACCGCCTTCGGCGGCTTTGCCCGGGTTGGTACGGGAACGTTGGCGGACAATTTTTTCGAATTCAAAACCGTCAAGCCGGGCGCCATCGGCGACGGCCAGGCACCGCACATTACCGTGGTTCTGTTCATGCGCGGCCTGTTGAACCACGTCTATACCCGCATCTATTTCGCCGACGAGGAAGCCGCCAACGGCGCAGACCCGGTGCTGGCCCTGGTCGAGACGGCCCGGCGGGAAACCTTGATCGCCCGGCGGGAGGGGGAGGGCGCCTACCGCTTTGACATTCACATGCAGGGCGATGGGGAAACCGTCTTCTTCGACGCTTAGAACGGGTCAGAGGCAATGATATTGGACGCCTACCTATCCGACCCGGAAACTGAAACACTGATCAGTGACAGTGCCCTGGTCAAGGCCATGTTGGAGATGGAGGCGGCCCTGGCCCGCGTGCAAGGGCGCCTCGGCATCATCCCGGTCGCCGCCGCCGCCCAGATTGATCAGGTCGCCGGGGACCTGGACGTCGATATCACCGCCCTGGGCGTGGCGACGGTTCGCGATGGGGTGCCGGTGATCGAACTATTGCGGCAACTGCGCGGCGCGGTCGGGGGGCCCCATGACGGCTATGTTCATTGGGGCGCAACCTCCCAGGACATCGTCGATACGGCTCAGGCGTTGATGTTGGCCCGGGTCCTGGCGCTGTTCCGGGGCCGCCTGGACCAATTGATCAAGACCTGGGCGGGCCTGGCGGACCGCCATCGCGGCACCATTCTGGCCGCCCGCACCCGAAACCAGCAGGCCGTGCCGACCACATTCGGGCTGAAGGTCGCCGGTTGGCTTGCCCCCCTGTTGCGTCATCGCCGGCAACACCCTGCGCTGAAATTGCAGTTCGGCGGTGCCGGCGGCACCCTTTCGGCACTGGGCGGCGACGGACCTGGTGTCGCCGCCGCCTTGGCGGAGGAGTTCGGACTTTCAAATCCGCCCATGCCCTGGCACAACCAGCGGGATGGCATTGTGGAGTTGGCCAACTGGCTGTCCGGGGTAAGCGGCATCTTGGGACGGTCGGCGGGCGAAATTCTGCTTTTGGCCCAGACGGAGGTTGGCGAGGTCAAACTGCGCGGCGCGGGCGGCTCCTCCG
Organism: Alphaproteobacteria bacterium; assembly: GCA_046582635.1. Lineage (GTDB taxonomy): Bacteria > Pseudomonadota > Alphaproteobacteria. Next base: position 11,152 of record JAYGEA010000160.1, on the reverse strand, counting down.
CCATGCCGCAAAAGGCAAACCCCGTATTGGCCGAGGCCGTCCTGGCCCTGGCCCGGCGCAATGCTGGCCTGGTCGGCGGCGTGCATCAGGCGGCCCTGCATATGCACGAACGGGACGGCACCGCCTGGAACCTGGAATGGCTGACCTTGCCCGACATGATCCGAACCACCGGCGCCGGGTTGCAACATGCCGAGGTGATGGCGCAAAACCTCGACGTGGACGCGGACCGCATGTCCGCGAACCTCTCGCCCGCCACGCTGGCCGAAGCGGCCGTGTATGCCCTGGCCGAACATATGCCGAAATCAGAGGCCCAGGCGTTGGTCAAGGCGGCCAGTTCGGCAGCGGCAACCGGGGATCTGTTTGATCTATTGGCCGCGCGCACGGAGGCGCCCGTCGATTGGTCCGCCCTGCGCGACCCGGCCAACTATCTTGGCGCCGCCAACCATTTCATTGATGCCGTCCTGAAGGAGATTAGGTCATGAGCATGAAACTCGGCTATCTGTTGCCCACCCGCGAACGCATCATGCATGGCCAGCCGGATGCGGCGCCTATTCTGGCGCTGGCCGACCGGGCCGAAAACATGGCCTTTGATTCTGTTTGGATCGGCGACAGTCTGCTGGCCCGGCCCCGCCACGATCCCATCACCATGCTGGCCGCCATCGCCGCGCGGACCACCAAGGTGGAGCTGGGCACGGCGGTCCTGCTGCCGGCCCTGCGCAACCCGGTCGTCCTGGCGCACCAGTTTGCCACCCTGGACCAGATCAGCCAGGGCCGGGTCATTCTGGGCGTGGGGATCGCCGCGGATGTACCCAACATCCGGGCCGAATTTGCCGCCGCCGGGGTGCCGTTCGAAAAACGCGTGGGCCGCATGATGGAGGGGCTGCGCCTGTGCCAGGCTTTTTGGCGCGGCGAACCGGTGGACTGGGAAGGCCGCTGGCCCGTCCAACAAGGCGTCCTGGCGCCGACCCCCCACCGCCCCGGCGGCCCGCCCATCTGGGGCGGCGGCTCGGTCCCGGCCAGCCTGACCAGGGCTGGCAAGAACTTCGACGGCTGGTTCCCGACCGGGCCCGACGCAGCCGGCTGGGGCGAACAATGGCAGGTGGTGCGAGAGGCCGCCAAGGAGGCGGGACGCAACGCCGATGATCTGACCGGCGCCCTGTATCTGACCATGGTGATCGATGATGATGCCGATAGGGCGCAAAGCCAGATCAACGCCTATCTGGAAGAATATTACGGTGTCGCCGCCGCCGTCATGACCGCCCGCCAGGCCTGCTTCGCCGGCCCGGCCGGTGCGGCGGCGGAGTGGCTGCAAGGCTATGCGGATGCCGGCGCCACGCATCTGGTGCTGCGCTTCGCCGGCGACAATGAACGGCACATGGACATGATCGCCGACATTCGCCAATCCCTGGGCTGGTGATTACCGCACGCCCTTCCAATAGGTATCCTTGCGGTAGATCAGGCCGTCGCGGACCGGGTAAACATCGACCACGTTGAGGTGATAATCCCGGCCGTGTTCATCGGTGCCTTGGGTGGTGAACATTTGCAGGATGACGTCGCCCGCCGGGCGTTCAACCATGTTGGCGTAGGTGACATTATTCCAGTTGGCTTGGCGCCAGGCGATTTCCGCCATTACCGCGTCGATGCCCTTCAGCACCCGGCCCGTGGGGCTGTCGGTGCCCGGTTCGCCGTAGTGCATGTGCCATTCGAAATCCTCCGTGGTGGCCGCCACCAGGCCGTCCCGGTCCCCCTTGCCGTAGGCGCGGGGAAACGTTTGATCAGATACAGCATCTCGTCATCGGACATAAGATCGCTCATGGCGTACTCCTTTCGAAGGGATGATGCGCCCGCCAATGACGGGCGATATCGATGCGGCGGGCGAACCAAACATGGTCGTGGGCCTGGGCGTGGGCGATGAACCGTTGCAGGGCGGCGATCCGGCCGGGCCGGCCGACCAGGCGGCAGTGCAGGCCGATAGACATCATCCGTGGCGTCGTGGCGCCTTCCGCGTACAGCACGTCGAAAGTATCCCGCAGGTAGGCAAAAAACTGATCGCCGGAGTTAAATCCCTGTGGCGAGGCGAAACGCATGTCGTTGGCGTCCAGGGTATAGGGCACCACCAGATGATCCTTACCGTCCACCTGGGTCCAAAACGGCAGGTCGTCGTTGTAATCGTCCGCGTCATAGAGGAAGCCGCCGTCCTCCACCACCAATTTGCGGGTGTTCTCGCTGCCCCGCCCGGTGTACCAGCCCAGGGGCCGTTCGCCGGTGACCTCCCGGATGATCTGAATGGCCTTTTGCAGATGCTCCCGCTCCACCTCAATTGGTACATGCCGGTAATCGATCCAGCGATAGCCGTGGCTGCAGATCTCGTGGCCCTGGGCCAGGGCGGCCTCGGCCACGGCGGGATTGCGCCCCAGGGCCATGGCCACGGCGAAGATCGTGATGGGTATCTCCCGGCTCTTGAACAGCTCCAGCAGGCGCCAGATGCCGACACGGCTGCCGTATTCGTAGATCGATTCCATGCTGGGGTGGCGCTGGCCGGGCCAGGGATCGGCGCCGACGATCTCGGACAGGAAAGCTTCCGAGGCGGTATCGCCATGCAGGATATTAATTTCGCCCCCTTCTTCGTAATTGATGACGAACTGCACCGCCAGCTTGGCGCCCGAGGGCCATCTCGCCTGGGGCGGCGTTGCGCCCTAACCGATCATGTCGCGCGGGTAATCGCTCATTGTTGATTGCCTTTGATGTAGACGGCATGCACCGCCCGGTCGTCGCCCAGCAGCATCAGGGCAAACAAGATGTCTTCCAGGTTTTCAGACAATTCGTTGCGGGCCGACAGAACCTCCGTCGCTGCCGGGTCAAGCACCACCACGTCGGCCCAGGAACCCGGCGCCAGAGTGCCGATCTCGCCCGCCAGACCCAGTGCCCGGGCATTGCCCAAGGTGGCCAGGTAAAAGCCATCGAAGGCGCTCAAATTGCGGCCCTTCAACATGGCCACCTTGTAGGCTTCGCCCAGGGTTTGCAGCATCGAAAAACTGGTTCCGCCGGCGACATCGGTCGCCACCGCCACCTTGACCGGACGTTGGGGCGCGCGCAGGTGATCGAAGTCGAACAGGCCGGAGCCGAGAAAATTGTTCGACGTGGGGCAATGCACCACCGTGGCGCCCGCCTCATGCAGGGCCTGACACTCCCGTTCGCTCAGATGGAGGCCGTGGGCAAACACCGAATGGGGGCCCAACAGGCCAAAGCGGTCATAGACGTCCGTGTAATCCCGGGACCAGGGAAATTGCCGTCGGACAAGTTCGATCTCGCCGGCGCTCTCGGATAGATGGCTGTGCAGCAGGCAATCGGGATAGGCCTTGTACAATTCGCCGGCGGCCTGCAACTGCGCCTCGGTTGAGGTGACGGCGAAGCGCACGGTGATGGCATAGCGCAGGCGGTCCACGCCGTGCCATGCGCCGATCAGATCGGCGCTGTCCCGGGCGCTTGCCTCGGCCGTATCCAAAACCGCGTCCGGGGCATTCCGGTCCATCATGGTCTTGCCGGTGATCATGGCCATGCCGCGCGCCTGCGCCGCCTTAAACAGACAATCGGCGGCGCCCTTGTGAACGGAGGAAAAGGCCAGGGCCGAGGTGGTGCCATGGCTGATCAGTTTGTCGAGAAAGGCTTCCGCGGCGGCGGCGGCGAAGGCGTTATCGCCATATTGCGCCTCCTCGTGAAAAGCGAAGCGGTTCAGCCAATCCAGCAGATCCTTGGCTGGTGCCGCGATCATGCGGTGTTGGGGGAAATGCACATGGGCATCGATCAAGCCGGGCATGATGACCTTGCCGGGGAAGTGATCCACGGCAGTGCCGGCGAATTGTTCCGGCAAATCCGCGAAGGCGCCGGACCATGCAATGCGGCCTCCATCTCGGATCACCACCGCCCCATCGTCTTGGGCCACCACGGCGCCATTGGTTCCGGCGTTTCGGGGGTCATCCCGAAAATAGACCGTGCGGCCGCGCAAGATGCGGGGCGCGCTCATGGCGCCACGCGATCTTCGATACGGAATTGGAAAATTCGGCAGACGTTGTCCACCGCGTTGGTGAATTCCACGTCCCGGTCGTTGCCGACCCGGTCTTCAAAAGACGCCAGGATCATCGTCTTGGTGGCGCCCTTGACGGCGAAGATGAAGGGGAAATCAAAGGCTGCTTTGTAGGCGTTGTTGAGGTGGGTGAAGCGTTCGAACTCGGCGGCGCTTAAGCTGTCCAATCCGGCGCCCGCCTGCTCGCTCCGGGACTCCTCTGTCAGCTCGCCCGCCACCGCCGCTTTCCCAGCCAGGTCGGGATGGGCGCATAAAACGCTGATCTGCGCGGCTTTTGTGGCATCTCTGAGAGCCGCCGCGAATTTGGCAACCACATCATCCCGATCTGAAAAGGGACGGCCCAGCGCCGCCCCTTCGGCGACCCAGGAAGAATGCTCCGCCACATCGCCGAAAGCGGCCGTGAACGCCTGGGCTGTCATTTGGTTCAGTTCCTGGATCGAATAGGCCATTGCTCCTATTCACCATCGATTTGATTATCGATCCAGGCGCCCAGTTTCAAACGCTCCTGGGCGGTCATGCCGGTTTCGTTGCCCAAGGGCATGGCGCGGGTCTGCACGGCGAATTGCAGCACCTGTTTGCCGTGCCGGCTCAGCTGATCGGTGTTTTCCAGGATGATATTTTTCGGCGGCGCGTCAACCGCCTCATTCTTCGGTTTGGCGGCATGGCAAGAGGTGCAGTGCTTTTGCACGATGGCCATGACCTGGACGTCCGTGACGTCAATATCGGCAGTATTGCGCTGCTGGGGCGTGGTCATATAGATCGCCGCGAACAGGGCGATCAGGATGACCGGCAGGGCGGCGCGGTAGGTGGCGAAGGGCTCGCCCACTTCGTGGCTGACCAGGACGTGGCGCAGGCAGGCGCCGCCGACAATGATGAAGGCGACGATCAACCAGGCTTGCGGGTGGCCCGACAGCATGGGGTAGTGACCCGAAACCATGGTGACCAGCACCGGCAGGGTCAGGTAGGTGTTATGGATGGAGCGCTGCTTGCCGATCTCGCCATATTTGGGGTCGGGCGCCGCGCCCGCCAACAGGGCGGCGGTGACCTTTTTCTGGTTGGGAATAATCACGGCAAAGACGTTCGCCGCCATGATGGTGCCAATGAAGGCGCCTACATGGATCATTGCCGTGCGCCCGGAAAAGACCTCGGTGTAGAAATAAGCCGCCGCCAGGACCCATAGGAAACCGATCACGGTCAACAATGTGGTCTTCTGGCCAATGGGGCTGCGGCACAGGCCGTCGTAAACGAACCAGCCAACAGCCAGGGAGGCGATGGAGATGCCGACCGCCTGCCATGGCTCCAGCGCCATGACGTCCGGGTCGATCATCCAGGCGCTGGCGTCCAGATAGAACTGCACGATCAACAACAAAAAGCCGGTCAGCCAGGTGATGTAGGCCTCCCACTTGAACCAGACCAGGTCGCCGGGCAGCTCCTTGGGCGCGACGGTGAACTTTTCAACGTGGTAGAAGCCGCCGCCATGCACTTCCCAGGCGGTGCCCATGACGCCCTCCTTCATCTGCTCCCGTTTCTTTAGGGAGAGATCCAGGGCGATGAAATAGAACGAGGTGCCGATCCAGCCGATGCCGGCGATCATATGCCCCCAGCGGATCAGCAGGTTGGCCCAGTCGGCGGCGAAGGCAAGCATGGGGATTACTCCGGCAGGTCATGCCGGCCGGTCCACATTTGTCAGCTGGACCGGCGCGGCATGGATCGTGCTAGTTCGGCAACTTACCGTCGATGCCCTTGACGTACCAGTTCATGCCCGCCAAGGCGCCGTCGTCGATGACCTTGCCGGCGGCCAGGGCCATGGAGCCGTCTTGTTTGTACAACGGCCCGGTGAAGGGGTGCAGTTTGCCGGAGATAATCGCGGCCTCGGTCTTCATGGCTATGGCCGCCACATCGGCCGGCATGTTGGTATAGGGCGCCATCTCCACGGTGCCCTGGGCCAAGCCGTCCCAGGTATCGGATGCCTTCCAGGTGCCGGCCAATACCTCCTTGGTGCGGCGCACGTAATAGGGCGCCCAATTATCGATGATGGACGTCAGCTGTGCCTTCGGCGCGAACTTGATCATGTTGGAAGCCTGGCCGAAACCCATGGCGCCCTTGTCGGCGGCAATCTGCAGCGGCGCTGTACTGTCCGTATGCTGGGTGATGATGTCGGCGCCCTGGCCGATCAGCACCTTGGCCGCGTCTGCTTCCTTGCCAGGATCGAACCAGGAATTGACCCAGATGACCTTCAGCTTGAAGTTCGGGTTGATGGTCTGGGCGCCCAGAATGAAGGAATTGATGCCCATCACCACTTCCGGAATGGGGAAGGAGGCGATATAGCCGGCGACGCCGGATTTGGACATTTTTGCGGCGATCTGACCGATGATGTAACGGCCTTCGTAGAAGCGTGCGTTATAGGTGGCAACGTTCTCGGAGCGTTTGTAGCCCGTGGCATGCTCGAACTTCACCTTGGGGAAGCGTTTGGCGACCTTCAGGGTCGGGTCCATGAAACCGAACGAGGTGGTGAAAATCAGGCCGGCGCCCTGGCGGGCCAGACGGGTGATGGCCCGTTCGGCATCGGGGCCCTCGGCGACCTTCTCCACGAACACGGTCTCAACCTTGTCGCCTAGTTCCTTTTCGATGGCCAGGCGGCCCTGGTCATGTTGATAGGACCAGCCGTGATCGCCGATCGGTCCCACATAGATAAAGCCGATCTTCAGTTTTTCGGCGGCGGATGCGGCGCCCATGGCGAATATCATCGCCAGGGACAACGCGATCGAACCCAGTAGTTTTTTCATGTCTTCTCCTGTTGCTTCTCTTGTTTTCAACGTTTTTACTGAAACGCCCTATCTCTCGGGCGCGAACGGTTGCCCGATGCAGGCGGGTGTATTGACCTTGGTCAGGGTCTTGTTGCGGGAAATAATAATCAACGCCACGATGGTAACAAGATAGGGCAGGGATGACAGCAATTGTGAGGGAATATCCACTCCCAACGCCTGCACATACAGCCCCATGATCCAAACCGTGCCGAACAGATAGGCCCCCACCAGCAGCCGCTGGGGCAGCCAGGTGGAAAACACCACTAGCGCCAAGGCGATCCAGCCGCGCCCCGAGCTCATATTCTCGATCCATTGCGGCGTATAGGCCAGAGACAGATAGGCCCCCGCCAGCCCGGAACAGGCGCCGCCAAAGGCGATGCAGCCATACCGCACACGGAGCACGTTGTAGCCCAGGGCATGTGCCGAATGGTGATTGCCGCCGACGGCGGTGATGATCAGGCCGAGGCGGGTGCGGAACAGCACGTAGGCGGTGCCCGCGACAATGAACAACGAGCCATAGACCAGAATATCATGGCCAAAAACAACTAGGCCGATGAAAGGTATATCGCTCAGGAAGGGAATGTGCAGAGCCTCAAGCTTGATACCGGGCAGGCCCGTGAAGCCTTCGCCAATCATGCCCGACAGACCCAGGCCCAGCAGGGTCAGGGACAGCCCCGTGGCCACTTGGCTGGTCATCAGGGTCTGGGTCAAAAAGGCAAACAGCAGGGACATGCCCACGCCCGCCAGCAGTCCCGCGCAGACCCCCAACAGGGCCGAATGGGTGGTATAGGCGGCGGCGAAACCACAGACCGCGCCCATGATCATCATGCCCTCGACGCCAAGGTTCAGAACCCCGGAACGCTCGGTCACCAATTCGCCGATGGCCGCCAGCAGCAACGGGGTCGAGGCGGTGATGATGGTCAGAATGACCGCTTCCAATGCACCCATTTTAGTCCCCTATGCCTCCTTCACGCCGCCGCGTCCCGGCGCCAGTTTAATGCGGTAATGGATCAGGGTCTCGCAGGCCAGGATCAGGAACAGCAACATGCCCTGAAAGACCTGCGCCATTCTGTCGGAGATCCCCAATTCCACCTGCGCCGCTTCGCCGCCGAGATAGCTGATGGCGAGAAGTATGCCGGCGAAAATCACGCCGATAGGGTTCAAACGGCCCAAAAACGCGACGATGATGGCGGTGAAGCCGTAGCCGGGCGAGATCACCGGCTGCAATTGCCCGCTGGGCCCGGCCACTTCGCAAATCCCCGCCAAACCGGCCAGGGCGCCCGACAACATGAAGCAGAACAATACGACCTTTTTCTGTGCGAAACCGGCAAAGGCGCCGGCGCGGGGGGAACTGCCGATCACCCGGATTTCAAAACCGCGCAGAGAGCGTCCCATCATGACCCACAACACGGCGGCCGCGATCAGCGCCAATATAGCGCCCAAATGGACCCGCCCCTCGCCCAACAAGGGGAGGAGCTGCCAGCCCTCGAACGAGACGGATTGCGGGAAGTTGAAACCCTTGGGGTCTTTCCACGGCCCCCGGATCACCCAATCCAGTATCAGCTGCGCCACATAGACCAGCATCAGCGAGGTCAGGATTTCGTTGGTGCCAAAGCGATTTTTCAATAGCGCCGGAATGGCCGCGAACAAGGCCCCGCCGATGGCACCCAATACCAACATCAAAACCAACACCAGGGGCGACTGCCAATCGGTAAAATAGATCGGGATGGCGGAACCGAACAGGGCCCCCATTGTCAGCTGCCCCTCGGCGCCGATATTCCAGACGTTGGCGGTGAAGCAAACCGCCAGGCCAACGCCGATCATAACCAAGGGCGCCGCCTTGACGATCAATTCCTCGATGGACCAGAGAGTGGTCATGGGGTCGATGAAATAGATATACAACGCCTTGAAGGGGTCCAACCCCAGGCTGGCGAAGATGAAACCGCCGATCACCACGGTGATGCTAAGGGCCAGTACGGGGGACAGCCAGAGCATGGCCCGGGACGGCTGGCTGCGTTTTTCCAGGACCAGTATCATACCGCGCCCGCGCCGACATTGGGTGCGACGGCTTCGTGCGCGCCGGCCATGAGCAGGCCGATCCGCTCCAGGCTCAGTTCCTCCGCGGGATAGGCCTGGGACATCTCACCACGGGAGATCACGGCAATGCGGTCCGCCACCTCGAAGATCTCGTCCAGATCCTGGCTGATCACCAAAACAGCCGAACCGCCCCGCGCCAGGTCGATCAGCGCCTGGCGGATCAGTGCGGCGGCGCCGGCGTCCACGCCCCAGGTGGGCTGGTTGACCACCAGGACCCTTGGTTTCAGGGTCATTTCCCGGCCCACGACGAATTTCTGCAGATTACCGCCCGAAAGCGACTGGGCCTCCGGGTCCGGCGTGCTCTTGCGCACATCGAACAGTTCCGTGACCACCCGGTTTACATCCCTGGCGGCATCGCGGTTGATCATGCCGTTGCGTACAACCGCGCTGCCCGCCATTCCGCCCCCGATGCCACTTTTGCTCCCCTCCACCGCGTGATGGGTCAGCACGACGTTTTCCGACAACGGCAAATTCGGCACCGCGCCATGGCCAAGCCGCTCCTCGGGCACAAAGGCGGCATTGCGGCGGCGCCGTTGGGTGATGCCCTCCCGCCCGCAACCGACGCCGGCGATTTTCACCGTGGCGTTGTTGGAACTGGTCAACTCACCCGACAGGGCATCGAAAAACTCGCCCTGTCCATTGCCCGCGACGCCGGCGACGGCAACGATCTCGCCGGCCCGGACTGTCAGGTTGATATTTTTCAATGACACGCCAAATGGGTCATCCGTGGCCAGGGACAGACCGGCCAATTCCAGCAATGGCGCACCTGGCGCCGCGCCCTTGTTCGCCTTCACCGCCGCGACTTCCGTGCCCACCATCAGGGCGGCGAGGGAGGCCGCTGTTTCCTGCTGCGGGTCGACCTGGGCGATCAGTTTACCATGGCGCAGAATGGTGGCGTCGTGGCAGATGCGCCGGATTTCCTCCAAGCGGTGGGAGATATAGAGCACGCCGCAGCCTTCGGAGGCCAACCGCGCAAGGGTAACGAAGAGCTGGTCGGCCTCCTGCGGCGTCAGCACGGCGGTGGGCTCGTCCATGATCAACAGGCGCGGTTCCTGCAATAAACAACGGACGATTTCGATCCGTTGCCGCTCTCCCACCGATAAATCCGCTACCAGGGCATCGGGCCGCAAGGGCAGGCCGTAGTCGCTGGAAACCGTTTCGATGCGCCCGGCCAGGGTGGTGATGTCGACATCGGGGGGCAGGGCCAGGGAGATATTCTGGGTCACGGTCAAGGCATCAAACAGCGAGAAATGCTGGAACACCATGCCGATGCCCAACGCCCGCGCGGCGGCCGGGTTGGCGATGGTCACGGCCCGGCCGCGCCAAAAAAGATGGCCGGAGGTGGCCTGCAGCGCGCCATAGATGATCTTCACCAAAGTAGACTTGCCGGCGCCGTTCTCGCCCAACAGGGCATGGATCTCACCGGGCTTCAGGGACAGGGTGACATCGTCATTGGCCCGCAATTCACCGAACACCTTGGTGATATTGCTCGCCTCGAGAAGATATTCGCTGGTATCGCCCACCCTGGTTTCGATCATCGTTGCCGCCCCCCGCCCGTGCGCACCAATCCCTGTTGATCATTTTGTCGATCATTGTCCGACGCGCCATTCCGCGCGTCGGAGCATTGTTCCATCCTGCACAGCAGGTCCGCAACCACGGATGCGGCGATGGCGGACGGCGCCTTGGATTTGATGCCCGGAATGCCGATGGGACAAGCCAATGTCTCGATTTCGCGGTCGCCCAGACCAGCCTGGGCCAGACGTCCGCAAAAGCGGGCCCGCTTGGTGTCGGAACCAATGAGGCCGACATAGGCGAATCGCTTCGCCGCCAGGGCCGCGCTGACGATGTCGAAATCCAGGCCATGGCTGTGGGTCATCACCAGAATAAAGGCGTCATCGGGCAGGCGGTCCAGTTCGGCGGCGGGATCAGACGTCCGGGCGAGGGCCACGTCCCCCGCCACCACGGCGGGATAGGCCCCCCTGCGGGGATCGATCCAGACCACGTGAAAATTCAACGGCGCCAGTGCCAGCACCAGGGCCCGGCCCACATGGCCGGCGCCGAACAGCGCCAGGGTCTGTTTTGGCTGGCCAAATTGTTCCCACAGCAGTCCCGACGCGGGCGGTTGGCCGGCGGCGAGTATGGTCCGCGCGACTTCATGCGCGCC
>JAYGEA010000155.1:0-8390 GCA_046582635.1 Alphaproteobacteria bacterium | reverse complement strand
CGCAGGGCCAGCTCGGCAAGTCGGGCCTGACGCTCGGGGCTGGTTGGCTCCCGCCGCACGCCCTTGGGGTTGCCGGTGGTGCCGGAGGTATAAATCATGCTGCCCCGCTGCAACGGGGCCTCGCCCGTCAGGGGCTCAAACCCGTCGCGCCAGGCTTCGTAGTCGGTCATGCCGTCGGGCACATGGCACAAATCGGGTTGCACCCCATAGGCGCCGGCAATTTCGGGCGGCGTGGCGCAGACCAGGAGCGGCACGCCGTGAGGCAGGTGCGAGGCGACACCGGGCAGCAGGTCGGCATGAATGACAATCGCCTTGGCACCTGAATCCGTGAACATATAGCCCGCTTCCTGGGCCGTGGCATGCCAGTTCACCGGCACCGAATAGGCGCCCAGTTGATTGCCCGCGACCTTGGTTTCCAGCATGGCAATATCGTTGCGCATGAAGGAGGCGTAACTGTCGCCGTCGCCAATGCCGAGATCCTTCAGACCGGCGGCCAACTTGGCGCCATTCCGCGCGACCTCGTCGAGGGCGACTTTACGCGGCCCGCTATAGACGTAATATGTCATGAGCTTCCAACTATGGTTTGTCGTTCAGATTACTGCTCAGATGCTGCGCGAAGATCGCCACGGTCTCGGCCATGGTGCGGTCGGGGTCGATGGTCTCGCGGGTTTCCGCCGCCAGGGGCGTCGCCGCCATCAGACGCAACATCCAGGCCGCGCCCCGGTGAAAATCTCCCGTCACGCCCGCCGCCTCGAAGGTCTCGGCGATCTGTTCCATTTCCGGCCACCAGCGTTCGGAATCCGCCGGCAGACGCGAAATACCGCCCTGCATCAACTTCCAGGCATCGCCCTGACTAAAGGCCAATTCCTCGCCCAGTTCATCCAGCAGGCCAAGCGACTGCGCGGCCGTCGCAACCGTCGCGATCAGGGAAAAACGGCCCTTGTTGAGGCCGCTGTACAGCATCTTCAAGGCCGAGGCGCGGCCGATGTCGGCCCCCACCCCCTTGACCCGGATGCCCTCCACCGCCAGGGCCTCGGCCAGCCCAAGATCGGGGCCGGAAATGTAGAACCGCGTTGGCTGCGGCCCCTTGCCCGGCGCCAGACCGATGATGCCGGCATCGATACACAGCACCCCCGCCCCCGCCATGATCTCGGCAATTTTCGAGCCGTTGGCGGGCGATATGGCGTTGCAATCCATATAGACCGGGCGGGCACCCGTCCGGGCAATGGCGGCGGCGACATCTGTGGCAAGATCAATTGCCGAGGCTGGCGGCAGGATCGACAAGATCAACGCCGCCTCCCCCACCACACGGTCCAGATTGGCGAGGTCGCGAAATCCGCAACGTTCCGCCCTGTCGCGGCTGGCTGCGCTGCGCCCGTCCAAGCAGGTCACCACGTCATGGCCGGCCTGGGCCAAGGCCTGGCCCACACCGCTGCCCATGTCACCGGGCGCGATGACGGCAATGGTTTGCGTCTGCATGGTCTCAGGCCGCACCGCGCAAGAGCTTGCCCGGCAGCGCACCGTCCGGCGAGACCGCATCGACATTATCTTCCCGGATCACCGTGCCGTTGACCACCACGGCCTGGATGCCCTTGGCCTGAGACGTCAATCGATCCTGCCCGGCGGGCAGGTCGTAGACGCGGGTCAGCGCGGAGGCGCCGACGGTTGCCGGGTCCAACACCACCACGTCGGCGGGCCGGCCGCGGGCCAGCAGACCGCGATCGGCAATGCCCATCAGATCGGCCGGTTTCTGGGTCAGCATATGCACCGCCTTTTCCAGCGGCATGGCGCCCTCGTCCCGGCTCCAATGACCCAGCAAATGGGTCGAATAGCAGGCATCGCACAATTGAGAGGCATGCGCGCCGGCATCGGACAGGGCCACAACCGTGTTGTCATCCGCCAACAGCTCGGCCACCTCCGCATGGTCGTAGTTGATCAGCGGCACGCGGAAGCGGGCGGTAAAATCACTGTCGATGGACATATCCAGGGCCAGGTCGATGGGGTCCTTGCCTTGTTCGGCGGCGACTTCGCTCAAGGAACGTTCGTTCAGCGAGGGGTCGGCGGGCGCATTGGCGATCACCGCCCGCTGGGCCCAGCCGGCCAGCATGTTCTTGGCCTTTGGATCGGTATCGGCGCGGAAGTTCTGGCGGAATCCGTCGTCCAAATAAATGGCTTTCTTGCCATTCCTGTCGGTCTGCATGGTTTCCCTGAACAGGGGGCGCATCTCGAACGGAAACGGCTCGCCGAAGTCGAAATCGAACATGATCGGCCGGCAGGCCACCTGTGGCACGATGTTCAGCCCCTCGGCCCGCTGTTCCGCCGTGCGCTTGAGATGTTTGATGTGGGAGCCGGGGCCGGACAGGCCGGCCAGCAGGGCGGTCCAGGTCACGGGCACTGAATGGCGGCGGGCCAGTTCGCTCATCTCGTCATGAAACAGAGTACGCCCGATGGCGCATTGCAGGATGCCGCGTCCAGGCCCCTTTGCACCTTGGGCCATGGCGCCGACTAGGGCATCCAGTTCGCCGAAGGATGCCAGACGAGAGGGGATGGGCCGGCCGTCGTAAAAATTATGGGTCGCGGCCTGCGACGTCGCGAAACCAATGGCGCCCGCCGCCATTGCCCCGCGCACGATATCCGCCATGGCCGCGATTTCGTCCCCCGTCGCCTCGCGGTCCGAGGCGGCTTCCTCGCCCATGACATAAATGCGCAGGGGCGTGTGGCCGATAAAAGCCGCCAGGTTGATGGCACTGCCACCGCTTTGCACGGTATCGAGATATTCGGAAAAGCTCTCGAACGGCCAATCCAGGCCCAATCCGGCCTCCAACGCCTCGTAGCTCATGCCTTCGACCTTTTCCAAGGTCTTCATGATGTTCCTGCGGTCCGTGGGCCGCATGGGTGCAACGCCAAAGCCGCAATTGCCCATGACGGCGGTGGTGACCCCATGCCAGGGGGAAATTGTCACCATGCGGTCCCACAACACCTGCGCATCGTAATGGGTATGAATATCGACAAATCCGGGACAGACCACCAGGCCGCCCGCATCCATGGTACGGGCCGCCTCGCCCTTGGCCTCGCCCAGGGCCACCACCCGGCCGCCCCGGATGCCAAGATCGCCGCGGTAGCCTTCGTTACCGGTACCATCGACAATGGTGCCACCGACAATTTTCAGATCGTATTCCATACCACTCCGTCCCCAATCAAAAACGCAAGCCTCCATTGTAGAGGGTTCGTTCCGAATGTTGAAGTGGTTGAAATCAATGGCCAAGGCGGACATCATGATAAGTTGATCCCACCTTGATCTTCCCGTTCCACCAATCTTGTGAAATAGTTATGCGGTCGAGTTCTCACGGGACGGCCCGCGACCAAAAGTTAACCAATATGGGATGTTACCTCCACAAGGCATTGCCACCCTTATTTGCCACCGTTTCCTTGGGCTTGTCTGCCGTCGCGAATGCCCAAACCATCGAGTTTGCCGCCCCGGCCCTGGAGCCTTATGGCTTCCTGCAACAGAATGATCGCCGGGAATTTGGGCCGGGCGCCCTGCCGGAAATCGCCGGGCGGATCGGGCAGGTTTCGGGATTGGACATCAGGGCAACCGTGTTGCCCATTAAGCGGGTGAACAAGCAGTTGTTTCAGGGCGGCTCTCATTGCACGATCCTGTTGCAGACAGCATTTCGGAAAAAAAACCTGGAACAAATCGCCGAGGTTCAGGCGAGTTTTCCCTCCGTTATCGTGACCCGTCTGGGCTTCAATGTCGGGCGGGTGGCGGAATTACGCGGGCATGTGCTTTCCATACCCAGGGGCAGCTACAACGGTTATGCCATTGCCGAGGATCCGCTGATCCGACGGCAATTGAGCAATGGCTATGCCCAAAGCGTGCGGCTATTGAAGGCCGGCCGGGTCGATGCCATTGCGGGCACGGCGCTGAGTATATTCTTCAACCTCTCCCGCCATGGCATGCAGCGCCACGCCTATGGTTCCGTCACGGTCTTTGACAACACGCCCCTGTGGCTGCAATGCCGGCGCCGGGCCTTGCCCGATGCAACCCTGGAACGTTTGCGCAGGGCAACAGAGGTGTTGCGGGCTGCCGGCGCCTTCGAGAAAATTCTGCAGCATTATTCCGGCGGCTAAACCTTCACGAAGGGTTCGTAGACTGAACCATTTATATCGTTACGGCACGATCCTCTGCCGCAACTCCCGCCGCAAGACCTTGCCGACGGGGGATTTGGGGATATCATCGACGAATTCGATGCGTTTGGGCACCTTGTAGTTGGTCAGGCCGTCGCGGCAATGGGCGATGACCAATTCTTCCGTCACGGCATCGCTGTTGGTGACGATGAAGGCCATGGGTACTTCCGATGATTTTTCGTCCGGAATACCGACCACGCCCACCTCCACCACGCCGGGCAGGGTGGTGATCACATCCTCGATTTCATTCGGCGAGACGTTGAAGCCGGAGACCAAGATCATGTCCTTCTTGCGGTCGACGATTTCAATAAAGCCGTCCGCGTCCATCACCGCGATGTCGCCGGAATAAAGCCAGCCATCCCGGATCGCCTCGGCCGTGGCTTCCGGCCGGCCGAAATAGCCCTTCATGATGGTCGGGCCCTTGAACAACAATTCGCCCGGGGAGCCGGTGGGCTGTTCCACATTTTCGTCATCGACGATGCGCACGTCCAATCCCGGCACCGGAATGCCGACCGAGCCCAGGCGGTTTTCGCCGACCGGGTTCAGGCTCATGACACCGCAGCATTCCGTCATGCCGTAACCCTGATAAATCTCGATACCCGTGGCTTCCTCCCAACGGCGCGCCACGCCGGTCTGCTGCGCCGCGCCGCCCGAGCCGCAGAAAGTGACGGCCTTGAACAGATCGCGATGAAACCACGGCTCCTCCATCAGGGCGGCGAACAGGGTATTGATGCCCGTGAACCTGGTGACGTTGTAGTTCTCGAAGGCTGTCTGCAGGTTCGACGGAGGCCGGGGCGAGGGTACCAGAACCATGTGATCGCCATTGCTCAGCCCGGAAACGAAGATCAGGGCAAAGGCGGTGATGTGATAGAGGGGCAAGATGACCAAAAGGGTATCGCCGTTTTTGTCGACCACCGCTTCGGTCATGACCTCGCCCTGATGGGCATTGGCCAGAATGCCCGTATGGCTCAACTCCGCACCCTTGCTGCGGCCGGTGGTGCCGGAGGTATATTGGAACAGCGCGGTATCATCCCCCGTAAGCCCCTCGGTATAGCTTGAAATATCACCGCCCCGCCGGGCCGCCTTGCCGGAGGCCAGAGCGTCCGAGAATTTCACCTGGGCGGTACGCATATTGGGAATGACTTTTTTTACGGTCTTCAGAACAAAGCCGATCAGCATTTTCTTGAAGAGGGGAAAGAAGTCCACCAGGGAAATCGTCACCACCTGGCGCACCTTGGTGGCCTTGATGACCTCGTCCACCTTGTCGCCGAACATATCGATGATCACCAGGATGGCGGCATTGCTGTCGTTTAGCTGATGCTCCAGCTCGGGCGCGGTATAGAGGGGGTTGATATTGGTGCAGACCGCGCCAGCCAGAAATGCGCCCGAAGCGGCAATGGTGAAATCGATGCAATTGGGCGTCATCATGGCCACGGTCTCGCCGCGCTTCAGCCCCGCCGTCTCGCGCAGATAGGCGGCGAAGTCCTTGGCGTGTTCCAGATATTCCCCATAATTGATGGTGGTATCGGCACCGGTGGGCAGGATTGTGGTGACGGCCGGCCGGTCGGGGTAATTTTTTCCCGCGGCATTGATGAGATCAACCAGGGTGGCGTGCTCCATTTTAGTCACGTCAAAGTTCTTGGCCGCCTCGGGGTAGTACTTGTGCCAGGGTTGCGTCATTGATCCGCCTCCATACCCAAATGCCTGTTGTTATGGACGAGACGGTATCGCTATTTGCACGGCAAAACAAACACTTGCTAAACTCCAACCCGAAAATCAAAAATTGGAACAAACATCATGAAAATCACCGGCTGTGAAACCCTGCATTGCGGCGCGGGCTGGCGCAATTTCTCGTTTCTCAAAATACTCACCGACGACGGCGTGACCGGCATCGCCGAATATAACGAGAGCTATGGCTCCAAGGGCCTTACGGCGGTGATCGAGGCCCTGATGGAAACCATTCAGGGCCGCAACCCGTGCCATCACGAGGCCATCTCGCAGCAGCTCTACGCCATGACCCGCCAGGCCCCCGGCGGCATCAACCAGCAGGCCATGGCGGCGATTGAAAACGCCCTGATGGATATCAAGGGCAAGGCCCTGGGCGTACCGGTCTATGACCTGATCGGCGGCCCGGTGCGGGACCGCCTGATGCTGTACTGGTCCCATTGCGGCAGCTACCTCATGCGTCCGGCGGCGGCCGAGACCATTGGCCTGCCGCCCCTGAAAAACCTGGATGACGTGGTTGCCCTGGGCAAACGGGTGCGGGAGAGCGGCTACAAGGGGCTGAAAACCAATATTTTTCTGTTCGGCGAGGACCCGCCCATGCACATGCCCGGCTTTGGCCGGGGCGGCGACACGCCGGCCCTGAATGTGGAAAAACCCATGATCCGCAATCTCCGCGCCCAGTTGGAGGCGCTGCGGGAGGGCGCGGGCGAGGATATGGGCATCCGCCTGGACATCAACTTCAACTGCAAGACCGAAGGCTATTTGCAGATCGTCCGGGCCCTGGATGACCTTGGCCTGACCTGGTTCGAGATCGACCTCTACGACCCACCCGCCCTACGCCACATCCGCAATTCCGTTCAGACGCCCATCGCCTCGTGCGAAAGCCTGTTCCGCCTGCGGGAGTTCAGGCCGTTTTTCGAGCATCATTCTATGGACGTGGCGATCATAGACCTACCCTGGAACGGCATCTTTCATTCCATGAAGATCGCGGCCATGGCGGAGGCCTACGAAATCAACGTGGCGCCGCACAATTTCTATGGCCATCTGTCATCCTTCATGTCGGCCCATATGTGCGCCGCCGTGCCCAATTTCCGCATCATGGAAATCGACGTGGACGACGTGCCTTGGAAGGACGACATCGTCACCAATATTCCGGTGATCGAAGACGGCCACATGCTTTTGCCTCAAGGGCCGGGCTGGGGCACGGAATTGAACGAAGACGCCATTCGGGCCCACCCGCCAATTTAGAGAGGCATTGTCATGAAATTTGTTATCCTGGGCGCCGGCGCCCTGGGCACGGTGATCGCCGCCTATCTGGCCCGCGCCGGTGAAGACGTTGAACTGATTGCGCGTGGAGAGCGGGCAAAACATCTCGCCGCCAATGGCGTCACCATCACCGGGCTGGATGATTTCACGGTGCCCGTGAAGATCGTGGAAGATCCTGGGACATTGAACGCCACCGACGTCCTGATCCTGGCCGTGAAGACCTATGATACCGACGCCGCCATCGCCGCCGTTCGGCACATGGATGTGGGCTCCGCCTTCTCGATCCAGAACGGCGTCATGAAAAACCAACTGTTGGCGGAAGCTTTCGGCGCCGAACACGTCCTCGGCTCGGTCTGCATGGTCGGCGGCGCCATTCAGGCGGACGGCGCGGCCAACTACATCATGGGTAACCCCACCATTATCGGTGAAATGGCCGGCGGCACCTCCGCCAGGGTGGATGACATCGTCGCATGTTTCATCAACGCCAAGCTGGCGGCCCAGGCATCGGAGGATATTCGCAGCCAGGAATGGACCAAGTTCGTCGGCTGGGTGGGTATCTCGGCCGTTTCGGTTCTGACCCGCCAGGAAACCTGGAAGTTCAGCGCCGATCCCGGCACCGCCCGCATCATCGTCCGCATCGTTCGCGAGGCAGCGCAATTGGCCCAGCGCCTGGACATCCCCCTGATGCCCGGCGCGCCGTTCTTCCTGGACCAGTTGACCGCCCTGGATGAAGATGCCGCCGTGGCCCTGGTGCAGGAACGCGGCCGGGCCCAGGGCAAGACCGCGCCCACCTTTCGCCAATCCATGTTGCAGGACGCCGATAAGGGCAAACGTATCGAGGTGGAGGAGACCTTTGGCCATGCCCTGGCCCTGGCCAAGGACAACGGCCTGTCCCTGCCAACAATGGAAACCTGCTATCACGTCCTGGCGGGGATCAGCCGGCTATCATCCTGAATTTGGCGCAATGATCCCTGGTTTCCCTCCCAGCAACCGTTAGACTTGCGCCATGGCTGATGGCAGATTTTGTTGAAGAAGTCGGAGTTGGCACCGATCGGGCTGCGTTGGTTTTTGTTTGTTGATTTCGGGCAGTGCTCTTTGACCACCTTTGCCACCGCATTCGGCGGCTTTGGGTGGTTTTAAGTGGCTTTTGGCGTCATGCAGGCACAGCTATCCCCTGTTCGGGTGGCTTCCAGACGAGTTTCGCGAGCTTT
>JAYGEA010000114.1:0-8690 GCA_046582635.1 Alphaproteobacteria bacterium | reverse complement strand
TCCCCCACCCGGCCACCCCCAGGGCGCATCTGCGAATCATGATTGATGGGTGGCCGGGTGGGGGAGCGGGCCGGTGATGCCGGCGCCAAGTCCCCTAACCGTAATGTTCGTGTAAGCGCCGCATGCCGTTCAGCCAGCGGTCATAGTCGCCGGTTTTACGCTGCATATATTCCAGAACCTGGGGGTGGGGCAGACAGAGGAAACGTTCCTCGGCCAAGGTCTGGATGACCGCTTCGGCCAGTTCCGCCGGCTCCATCATGCCGTCGACGCCCGCGACGCCGCCGTTGTCCAGGCCGGCGGTCATGGCCGTGCGCACGGCCTGGGGGCACAGCACGGAAACCTTGATGCCCCGCTTGCCATAGGTGATGGACAGCCATTCGGCGAACCCCACGGCGGCGTGCTTGGTGGCGGAATAGGTGGACGAGCCGATCTGGCTCAATAAACCGGCCGCCGATGCGGTGTTCAGCAGATAGCCACCGCCGCGTTCGATCATGCCCGGCACCACGGCGCGGGCGGCAAAGACATGGGACATCAGGTTCACGTCCCAGACCCGCTGCCATTCCTCGTTGCTGTTTTGCAGATCTCCATGCACGGCAATCCCGGCGTTGGAGCAGAACAGATCAATGGGCCCGGCCTGATCCTCGGTGAATTTCACCAGGGCCTTGATATCGTCCTCCACCGCGACGTTTGTCACCATTGCCAGGCCGCCGATTTCCTCCGCAACCGATCTGACACCGTCTTCGTTCATATCGGCCACCACGACCCTGGCCGCGCCCTCGGCGGTGAAACGGCGGGCCAGCTCCCGGCCGATGCCGCTGGCCCCGCCCGTGACGACGATTACTTTGTCCTTAACCTGCATCTCGATCTCCACATATAATGTTTTCGCCAAGATAGCGGCAATCACGCCAATGCGCCAACGAATGGAAGATTAAGGATGACCAGTGATGATGTTGAAAGCCATTACAGCCGGGGCGATCTTTATCAGGTCATCCTCGATGCCCTTCGATCGGCGGGCAAGGACATTGAAAATCTGCGTCCCGGGGATCTGGAGCCATTGGATCATTTCCACGGTCGCGGCGTGGCGGCCACGTCGGAGATGGCGGCAAGCTTGGGGCTGTCCGGGGATGACGAGGTTCTTGATATCGGCAGCGGCGTCGGTGGTCCGGCCCGGTTCGTGGCCCGGACATATGGCTGCCGGGTCGTGGGTATCGACCTGACGGCTGAATTTTGCGCCGTGGCGGAGCGTCTGACCCAGGCGGTCGGTCTATCGGGCAAGGTTCGGTTCGAACAGGCCAGCGCCACCAACCTGCCGTTTGATGACAGCCGTTTTCAGGCAGCCTATTCGCAAAACGTTTCCATGAATATTGCCGACAAGGGCGCCATGTTCGGTGAGGCCTATCGCGTTCTATGTCCCGGTGGTGTCTTTGCGCTTTCCGAACTGGCACTTGGTAATGGCGGCGACGTGATCTATCCCACGCCCTGGTCGTCCGATGGGGTGCATTCCTATCTGTTGTCCGAGGCGGATACGGTCGCCGCCCTGGAAGGGGCGGGCTTTGACGTTGTTTCGGTCACGGATAACTATGCGGCGGTGCGTCGGTTCCGTCAGGAACAAAAAGAGCTTGTTGCACGCGATGGGCCGCCAAAACTTAGTACTTTTATTCTGATGGGAGATGGCGCCGGGGAAAAAAGCCGAAATACGGCCCGCAACCTTGAGGAAGGGCGGACCCGCGCCATTGAGATTTTGTGTCGGCGGCCGTGAAATCCAACTTGAGTTAGGGCAGGTAAATGTCAGGGCTACTGGTCCTTGGTGGATCGGTTTGCCGGTGTGTGTTATGCACTGCCCAATCGTGTGAATGAGTAACTTTGCTAGACTTTCATGACACCTAATCCCCATTTTCGCGTTAACCGTGACCCGGACCTAAGCAATATTGGCTCGCCAATCCTGCGGGAAATTTTTGATTTTTGGTCGGAACTATGATCGGGGGACCGGTTGCCGGCGCGCTCCGATTTCTTTCCAACGGATCTGCCGGCTAGATTGCTGCCCCATATGGCCATTGCGGATGTTATTCGCGAGGGCGAAAACCTCCGATTTCAATGGCGCCTGGTTAGCACCCATGTGACGGAATTCATCGGCCGTGACGTGACGGGGCGCTATTTCGACGAGCTATATGGTGGCGCCGACCATGATGATCTTGTTGCCGCCTATGTCTGGGTCACCAAACATGGCCAACCGCTGCGTTGGTACGGCAACAGTCATTTCGTTGAAAAGGACTGGTTGTCGATGGAGGTCATTGGCCTGCCTCTCGCCGCGGATGGCCGCACGGTTGACAAGATATTTTGCGGCATGTTTTTCCAGCAGGAGCGCTAGCCCAAAAACCCAATGTCATTCCCGTTCAATGGGTGGTGTGGATATGGGTCAAGACAGGCTACAAATTGCGGGCTATTCTCCATCCATATGATCTGGCGTGCTGGATCATGAGTTGATTTTGCGGGAGATGGCGACGACATGACGACGAAATTTGGCCGCCTGGCCGACTATCCCCGCGTCCCTCTATCCATCCTGCCCACGGCGATTGAGCCGGCGCCGAGGCTTTCCGCCGAATTTGGCTTGGAGTTATTTATCAAACGCGATGACCTGACCGGACTGGCGTTCGGCGGCAACAAGACCCGGCAGTTGGAGTTCTATTTTGGCGCGGCACGGGAAGAAGGCGCCGATACCATCGTTATCACCGGCGCCGTGCAATCCAACTATGTCCGCGTCGCCGCCGCTGCCGCCGCCCGCCTGGGCATGGAGATCCACATCCAATCGGAAGAACGCGTACCCGATATGGACGAGTTGTATCACCAATCGGGCAATGTTCTGTTGAATGATATTCTTGGCGCGCATCGATATTCCTATCCCGACGGCGAGGATGAGGCGGGTGCGGATGCCGCCGTGCGGGCCATTGCCGATAAATTGCGGGATGAGGGCAAGCGCCCCTACATGGTACCGCTGGCGCCCGGCCATCCCCCCCTTGGCGCCCTTGGTTATGTCCTTGCCGCGGCGGAAATCATCGCCCAGCTACAGGCCAGCGATACCAAGATCGATACGATCGTCATTGCATCCGGCAGCGGCTTTACCCACGCCGGTTTGCTGTTCGGCCTGCGCGCCATGGGCCGGGACATGACGGTGCATGGAATATGTGTCCGCCGCAACGCGGAGGCGCAGTTTCAACGCATTGCCAATCATTGCCGCGACATCTCCGAAATGCTGGGCATTGGCGAGGTGGTCGCCGATACGGATATCAAGGTTTTCGACGGGGTGCTGGCGCCGGGCTATGGCCAATTGAACCCGGCCACGGCGGATGCGATCGTCTTGGCGGCCCGTTGCGAGGGATTGTTTCTGGACCCACCCTATACGGGCAAGGTCATGGCCGGTCTGATGGCACTGGCGGCCGATCAGACCATCGCGCCTGGATCCAGGGTGTTGTTCGTGCACACGGGCGGCACGCCGGCGTTGTTCGCCTATGGCCCGCAGTTACAGCATTGGACGCGGCCGTGAAAATTTCCGTTATTGGCGGTGGCCACGGCTGTCATGCGGCGGCGGCGGATTTGGCCGAACAAGGCCACCATGTTAGCCTGTGGCGCCGGGACGGTCAGGCCCTGGCCGCCATCAAGGCGGCGGGCGGTATCCGCCTGATCGACAGCGCAGGAGAGCGGCATATTCCCCTGCATTGCATCACCACGGATTTGGGGCAGGCCCTGGATGACGCCGAACTGATATTTTCCCCCTTGCCCGCCACGGCCCAGGATGACATTGCCGGGGTCATGGCGCCCCATTTGACCGACGGTCAGGTGATCTTCATTCCGCCAGGGACCTTGGGCGCCGTCACCATGAGCCGTATCGTGCGCCAAGCCGGCAACCGGGCCGAGCTGGCCTATGTGGAAGCCGGCACCCTGCCTTATCTGGCCCGCATGCGGGCGGATGACGCGGTGGCCATTTCCGCCCGAACCACGCGGCTGCCCAGCGGTGTCTATCCCGCCCGTCTGTCGGAACACGCTCTGGCCATTGCCAGTGCCGCCTTTCCCGCCATCGAACCCTTATCGGATGTGCTAGATGCGGCATTGATGAACGCCGGGCCCATTATCCATCCGCCGCTTATTCTCATGAACGCCGGGCCCCTGCAGCATTTCGATCGTTGGGATATCCACAACGAAGGCACCCAGCCGGCCATCCGCGCCGTCACCGATCCCCTGGATGGGGAACGCATTGCGATCCGTGAAGCCCTGGGCTACGGCGCACCGCATTTCCCCCTGGCGGATCATTACGACGATAGCCGGCCCGAATGGATGTACGGCAACGCGGCACACGAAATGTTGACGGATTCAGGCGACTGGCGGGAACATATCGATCTGCTCCAGCATCGTTACATGCGCGAGGATGTCGCCTTGGGGCTGGCGCTGCTGGTCTCCATCGCCGCCTGGGCCGGTGTGCCCTGTCCCGTCGCCACCGGCCTGCTGGCCATGGGGTCCGCCATTTGCGGCGAGGATTTCCGCCTCGGCCCGCGGACCTGGGAAACCCTGGGTTTGGCCGGCTACAGCGCCGCCGACCTGAAAACCATGCTGCGCGAGGGCGAGGCCCCATGAAAGCGGAGGCCATCAGGCACGTTGCCGCCATTGGCGCCGGTCGCATGGGCCGGGGCATTACCCATGTTTTCGCCTACGCCGGGTATCGCGTCACCCTGGTCGATGCGAAGCCCCGCGATGATGCAGAGCATGCCGAATTGCTGGCCGATGCCCGTGGGGAAATTGAAGGTAACTTGACGGCGTTGGCTGAATTCGGCGCCTTTGACGGCGCCTTGATCCCGGATATGCTGGATCGTATCCACTTCACCGCCAAGCTTGAAGATCTGGCCGACGCGGACCTGATATTCGAGGGCGTCACGGAAACCATGGAAGCCAAGGAACAGGCATTTCGGGCCCTGTCCCAGGCGGTTGGGGAGGATGCGATCATCGCCTCCACCACATCCACATTACCCGTGGACAAGCTGGCCGCCTTTGTTACCAAGCCATCCCGTTTCCTCAACGCCCATTGGCTGAACCCGGCCTATTTGATCCCCTTGGTGGAGGTCAGCCCCGGTGCCGCCACGGACGAGGGCGTCTTGAAAACGGTCACGGCGATCCTGGAACGGGTTGGCAAGGTGCCCGTGATTTGCGCCGCGACGCCCGGCTACATTATCCCCCGCATCCAATCCGTGGCCATGAACGAGGCCGCGCGCATGGTCGAGGAGGGCGTGGCCAGCGCCGAGGATATCGACAAGGCCATCCGCGCCGGTTTTGGCCCCCGCTATGCCACCATGGGCCTGCTGGAATTCGTCGACGTGGGCGGCGGCGATATTCTCTATCATGCCTCCCGCTATCTGACGGCGAACCTTGGCTCGGACCGTTATCAATCACCGCAAATTGTCATCGACAACATGGAACAGGGCCGCAACGGCCTGCGCGATGGCAAGGGCTTCTATGAATTCGAGGCCATGGACGTGCCCGCCTATCAGCGCGACCAGATGGCGCGCTTTGTCTCCCTATTCCGCCACCTCAACTTATTGCCGGCGCCGGGTGGGGCGGAAAAGAAATGGGATTAGGCGTTGCCGTATTTGGCCTTGGCCTCCCGGCGGCGGGCATGCAGGATTGGCTCGGTATAGCCGCTGGGCTGTTCCTTGCCCTTGAAGACCAGGTCACAGGCCGCCTGGAAGGCGATGCTGTCGTCGAAATTCGGCGCCATGTCGCGGTACAATTCGTCACCGGCGTTCTGGCGGTCAACCACCCCGGCCATGCGCTGCATGGTTTCCACGACCTGGGTCTCGTTGCAGATGCCGTGATGCAGCCAGTTGGCGATGTGCTGGCTGGAGATGCGCAATGTGGCGCGGTCCTCCATCAGGCCGATGTCGTTGATGTCCGGCACCTTTGAACACCCGACACCGTGGTCGATCCAGCGCACCACATAGCCCAGGATACCTTGGGCGTTATTGTCCAGCTCCGCCTGCACCTCGTCGCCCGAGAGATTTTCCCCCCGCGACAGCGGCACGGTCAGAATATCACCCAGGTCGGCACGCGCCCGCGCGGCCAGTTCATCCTGGCGGGCCGGGACCGAGACCTGGTGATAATGCATCGCATGCAGGGTTGCGGCGGTGGGGGAGGGCACCCAGGCCGTATTGGCGCCGGCCTCTGGATGGCCGATCTTGGCCGCCATCATTTGCTCCATTTCGTCGGGCATGGCCCACATGCCCTTGCCGATCTGTGCCTTGCCCTTCAGGCCGCTTTCCAGGCCGATGTCCACATTCCAATCCTCGTAGGCTGTGATCCAAGGCTGTTCCTTGATCTGTGCCTTGCGCAGAAAGGGGCCGGCCAGCATGGAGGTGTGGATTTCATCCCCCGTGCGGTCCAGAAATCCGGTGTTGATGAACATCAGCCGTTCGGAAACGGCACGGATGCACGCCTTCAGGTTCACGGTGGTGCGACGTTCCTCGTCCATGACACCTACTTTCATGGTGTTGGGCGCCATGCCCAGGGCGGCTTCCACCCGATCGAACAGCTGGTTGGTGAAGGCGGCTTCCTCTGGTCCGTGCATTTTCGGTTTGACCACGTACATGCTGCCCGTGCGGCTGTTGCGGTGCTTGCCCAGGCCCTTGATATCGTGCAGGGCGCAGGCGGCCGTGAACATGGCATCCATGATCCCCTCCGGCACCTCGGCGCCGTGCCGATCCAGAATGGCGTCGTTGGTCATCAAATGGCCGACATTGCGCACCAACAGCAGGCTGCGCCCATGCAGCGTGACATCGCCACCCCCCGCCGACCGGAAGACACGATCCGGGTTCAGCCTGCGCTCCACCATTCTGCCGCCTTTTTCAAAGCTGTCGACCAGATCGCCCTTCATCAGCCCCAGCCAGTTGCCATAGACCACCGCCTTGTCCTCCGCATCGACGGCGGCGATGGAATCTTCACAGTCCTGGATGGTGGTCAGGGCGGATTCCAACACCACATCCTTGACCCCGGATGGATTGTCCTTGCCGATGGGATGGTCCCGGTCAATCTGAATATCAACGTGCAGGCCGTTGTGGCGCAGCAGGACGTTGGTCAAGGTATCCTCGCCCAGGTAGCCCATGAACTGGTCCGGATCGGCTAGGGGGGTGGAAGTGCCGTTGGATAGCGCCGCCGTCAGGGTTTTTTTGCCGCCGGCATTGCCGTTGGCGCCGGCCAAACCATAGGCCGTCACCGACCCATGGGAACCCGTGGCCAATGGTACGTTTTCATCCAGGAATTTGGCCGCCGCCGCGATCACCAGATCGCCACGTTTCGGGTTATAGCTGTCGCCGGCCGCGCAGCCGTCGTCATCGGATATCACGTCCGTACCATAGAGGGCATCGTACAGGCTGCCCCAGCGTGCATT
Source organism: Alphaproteobacteria bacterium (assembly GCA_046582635.1). Classification (GTDB taxonomy): domain Bacteria; phylum Pseudomonadota; class Alphaproteobacteria. The sequence continues at coordinate 1,264 of JAYGEA010000114.1, read as the reverse complement.
GGCGGCGTTCAGGGCAAAGCGCGCATTCATCACCGGCACCACCAATTGCGGCCCGGCCATGGTGGCCACTTCGTCATCCACATTGGTCGTGGTAATGGCAAAATCGCCGCCCTCGGGGACCAGATAACCGATCTCGGTCAGGAACGCGCGGTATTCCGCCCCCTCGATGTGCTGGCCAAGACGTTCAAGGTGCCAGGCATCGATTTTCGTTTGCAGCTCTTCGCGCTCCGCCAACAGCGCCCTGTTCACCGGCGTTAAATCGTCAAGGATCGCCTCAAATGACCGCCAAAAATGATCCGCATCCACCCCGGTCCCCGGCAGGATCCGATTGGCGGCGAGGTCGTCCAATACCGCGGCGACCTGAAGCCCGCCTCTTTGAACACGATCCGTCATTTACTTCGCTCCCACTGCTACGTTTACAAATTCAACCTCTGCGGCGTTACGCCCAATAGCACTTTCCCGGCGCCGATTAAATCACCCAAATGAGGAATCTTAGCGGCGGCGTGCCGACTTTGCTTGCCCGATACCTCTTGCTGTTAGGTGGCCAGGCCCGCAATCGTCAAGACAATGCCGATACAGCCCATGATCAGGCCAAACAGGTTGATCAGGAATGCCAGCCAGGCGGCCTGGGGGGAGGAATATTGTTCGATTTTCCTGCCTTGGCTGATCGCCTTGAAATGCGCCGTGACGGGCCCGCGCGCCAGCATCACCACCAGCCCGGCCCAGCCCAGCAGATAGACCCAACCGTCGAAATAGGGCTGGCTCAGGGTGATGGCGGCGACAACGGCCATGACAACCAGGCCGAAGTTGGGATTGGTCGCCGACAGCGGCACCCGCCCCAGGCGGACACGGGCAATGCTGAAAATATTGTACGCCGCGCCGATCAGGGCATACAGGATCTGCAGGTCGGGAATGATATTCATGGCATCGCCATCATAGCCTCGCTCCAAATTCCGTGCTCCGTGCTGCTGCAAATCCTTTTGATATGCATAACTGATCTCCTGGAACGAAGCCTAAAAATTGGAAAGAGCTGAACCCCGCTATTTAATAAGGGGTCATAATCAAAGGGGTCAGAGTAACCTGAAATAACTTTCCGCGCCTTTCATGATGCTTGCATCACGCGCGGAGGACATATGATGGCTAGATCAAATTAGTCTGACCTCTTTGATTACTTTCGTTCCTCAACGCACTGGGTTCTCGGGACCTCGACCACGGTACTTGTCGATAAATGCGGCGGCGGCGGCCGGGTCAAATTCCGCGAGAC
>JAYGEA010000112.1:0-7547 GCA_046582635.1 Alphaproteobacteria bacterium | reverse complement strand
CGCCTCCATAGAAAAAGGGGTTGAAAACATCCAACCCCTTGATCCGTAACGCTTTTTTGTATTTTATGTATTATCGTTTCGAGAACTGGAAGCTTCGCCGGGCTTTTGCCTTGCCGTATTTTTTCCGTTCCACGACGCGGCTGTCGCGGGTCAGGAAGCCGCCGGCCTTGAGCACGCCGCGCAGGTCGGGCTCGAAATTCAGCAGGGCGCGGGAGATGCCGTGACGCACGGCGCCCGCCTGGCCCGACAGGCCGCCGCCGACCACGGTGCACACGACATCGTATTGATCCTTGCGCTGGGCGGTTTCGAACGGCTGGTTGATGATCATGCGCAGCACGGGGCGGGCGAAATAAGTCTCGAACACCCGTCCGTTCACCACGATGCGGCCCGCGCCCGGCTTGATCCAGACCCGGGCGATGGCGTTCTTGCGTTTGCCCGTGGCATAGGCCCGGCCCTGGGCGTCGATCTTGGGCTCAACCGGGTCCACCGTTTCGCTATCGGTGGCCGCGGGGGCCGGGGCATCGTCGGGACCGGGAGCCGCCGCCGCGCCCTCGACCATGTTCTTCAGGTCGGCCAGGGTACCGGTTTGCGGCCGGCTTGGTGTTTCCGCCGGGGTTGCCGCCACCACTTCCGATGCAGTTTCCGATGTAGTTTCTGATGCGGTTTCGGCGTTTTCGTCAGCGCCAGTTTCTCCGCCGGAGCCGTTGTTTTCGTCGGCCATGTCTAGGCGCTCCTCTTGTTCTTTTCGTTCATCGCGGCCACATCCAGAACTTCCGGTTGTTGTGCCTCGTGGGGATGGTCGGCGCCGGCATAGACCTTCAGCTTGGTCAGAACCTGGCGGCCCAGGGGCCCCTTGGGAATCATCCGCTGCACGGCCTTTTCCACAACCCGCTCCGGGTATTTGCCTTCCAGAATCTTGCCGGCGGTGGTGGACTTGATACCGCCCGGATAACCGGTGTGGCGGTAATAGGTCTTGTCGGCCAGCTTCTTGCCGGTCAACTGAACCTTTTCGGCGTTAATGACCACGATGTGATCGCCGCAATCCATGTGCGCAGTGTACATGGGCTTATGCTTGCCCCGCAGGCGGGTGGCGATGATGGCGGCCAGCCGGCCCAGGACCACGCCTTCGGCATCGATGACGAACCATTTGCGTTCGATATCGCCGGGTTTGGCGGAATAGGTTTTCATTATCGTTCCTAAATCGTATTTAGAGGTGATATCCAGGTAACCCGGCGGGGCCGGTTCCCAGGTCAGCATTAGGTCAGCATTAGGTCAGCGCGCGGAGTATATGAATATATTTCCGCTGGTCAAGCCGAAAACCGGCAATATTTTCAATCAATTAATATGCGGTACTATGGTAGCGTCAAAGTCTGCGTTGCGGCAACCCGGTAAAGAAACTAAGGTTGGAACGGTCCAGTTTGGTACTTTCCATGGAGTGTATTTGTGTCCTTGTATTTGCCCCCACAGGCGGTTTTGTCGTCCCGAACGGCCACCATTGGGGCGTTGTTTCATGCCCGCGTGCCGGCCAATCCGCACCATCGCGCCGTGGTCGATGGCGCGCGGGTTCAGACCTACGCTGTTTTGGAGGAACGCTCCAACCGGCTTGCCAACGCGCTGCTGGAGAGTGGTTTGCAGCGGGGCGACCGCGTCGGGCTGCTGGCCCGGAACCGGTTGGAGTATGTGGAAATCGAACTGGCGGCGGCCAAGGCGGGGTTGATCGTGGCTTGCCTGAACTGGCGTCTGGGCGACCGCGAGTTGCGCCATTGCATCAATCTGGTCGAGGCGACGGTGGTGATCGTGCAGGCGGATCTGGCCGAGACCCTGGATCGCCTGGAGCTGACACCCCATCGCCGTATCGTGCTGGGCGGGGACTATGAGGACTTCCTCGCCACCGGCGCGCCCGACGACCCCGATCTGGACATTGATCCCGAAGACGGCCTGGTTATCCTCTATACCTCCGGCACCACGGGCTTGCCCAAGGGCGCCTTGATCTCTCATCGGGCCATGGTGGCGCGTTGTATGTGCTTCACTTCGGAGTTTCAGGTGCCCGTCGGCGATAACTTCTGCGCCTGGCCGCCGTTCTACCATATGGCGTCGACCGATCAGGCCCTGGCCACTTTGTTGCGCGGCGGCACGGTGCATGTGGTGGATGGTTACGAGCCTGATCTGCTGATCGATCTGTTGGAGCGGGAGGAGATGCGGTTTTTCATCCTGATGCCCGGCATGGTCGGGCCGTTCGCCGCCATTTTGGAACAGAAAAAGGTGAAAATAAAGGGCGTCGGCATCTGCGGCGCCATGGCGGATCTGGTGCCGCGCGAGGACATCGCCGCTGCTACAAGGGCCCTCGACGCTCCCTTCAACAACTCTTTTGGCGCGACCGAGACGGGGTTCCCGCCGGCCTCCTCCGCCCTGATCCCCATCGGCGTGGCGCCGACCAGTTTGTCGAAACGGCAATCGGCATTTTTCGAGATGCGACTGGTGGACCCGGACGACAACGAAGTGCCCATCGGCACGCCGGGGGAAGTCGTCCTGCGCGGCCCGACCTTGTTCAGCGGCTATTGGAACGCGGACGAGACCAACGCCCAGGACTTCCGCAACGGCTGGTTCCACATGGGCGATGTGCTGCGCCGCAACGAGGACGGCACCTTGGACTATGTGGACCGGGTCAAATACATGATCAAGTCCGGGGGCGAGAACATCTATCCGGCCGAGATCGAACAGGTCATGCTGGCCGATGCCCGGGTTCACGAGGCGGTGGTCGTCCGCCGGCCCGACCGCAAATGGAGCGAGGTGCCCGTAGCCTTCGTCGTCCCCGCCGACCCCAGCCTGACGGCGGACGAATTGATGGAGCTGTGCCGGGAAAATCTATCCAGCTATAAACGGCCCAAGGATATTATTTTCCTGTCAGAGGAAGAGCTGCCCCGATCAACCACAGGCAAGGTCCAGCGCCATGAGCTGGAGGCGCGGCTTTAGCGCATATGGGCAAGATCCGCTAACCGACGATATCAATTGCAGTGATTTCGAGCGGAAAATCATGATATTTGCGGTAATTTAGGCGTAAGCTCACGCGGATGGGACATCTGTATCTCACAAAATATTGGCGTTTGGCGTTTCCGCCATGCCCTTGAGTTTAGCCGTATTGGTAGCAATTCCAATAACTTATAATCGCTTCGCGATTCACATTTGATCGGAATTGCTCTATTGGTCCAAATAGAAAATTCTACCCTTGAAGACGCTTGAGTTCCGTGGGGACTATCGAAACAACCGAAGCACCCAGGTCTGCATGAGATTGGGCGATGACAGTTTGCTTTATTTTCGTTGATGAGGTTTGGGGGTTGTAGCGAACCTGAACAATCTTCTTTCCAGCGGATTTCAAATAGGCCTCCACCTCAAGATTATGAGGTTTATGCCCCCAATCCTCTCCAATCACGAATATATCCACATCCAATGCTTTGCAAGCGGAGGCGTATTCAAGATCATGGTAGACGCGGACAATATCGACACATTTCAAAGCTTCCAACATTTTCACCCGTTGATTCAAGGGAACAATAGGGATATGAGGCTTGTAAAGGTTCACGACTTCGTCGGACGCAACGCCAACCGCAACAACATTACCTAATGTTTTGCAGTGTTCCAGCAGTGCGAGATGACCCACATGCAATAAATCAAAGGTACCCACGGTGTAGACGATCATTTTCATTTAATCCTTCGCTCAGGCCATTTTCTTCGGTGTCTATAGCACATTAATAATCTTACGCTATGCAAGTATTACGATAAAATACCTTGAATGAAAATATACCTTATTCTTAAGTAAATCAGACTTTAAAACAACTGGGGATTATGTTGACAACAAAAAATTGCTCATCACAAGAACTGCCATCCAAATCTATTCTTTTTTTCGTCATGGATATTCCAAATATTTGCTCTCTTGCAGGCCTTGCCTGCACATTAATTGCCATCTATTACATCATTTTAGGTGTTTACAGCGCCGCAATGATTGGCATGATTTGGGCCGTTGCTTTTGACTGGGCTGATGGACTCGTTGCCCGCAGAATGAAAGGGCGCACCGGTGCCGACCGGATTTTTGGCGGTCAACTCGATTTACTGATAGACATTGTAAGCTATGGCGTCACGCCGGCCATTTTACTTTTGAGCTATGGAAAATTTGACCCTATATTTTTAATTGGGGCATTTCTAATGCTTGCGGCCAGTGCCATAAGGCTGAGTTATTTTAGCACGTTTGGTCTTGCCGATGGGTCGAAATACACGGGCCTGGCTCTTGATAACAACAATATTGCATTGGTTTTTCTATTTTTGTTTGAAGGCTTTTTCAGCACGGGAAATTTTTCTATAATTCTCTATACGGCCTGTATTGGATTGGCGGCATTGAATGTGTCACAAATCAAAACACCAAAGCTTTCCGGTAACCCGGTGAATGTTTTCTTTCTGGCCGCCTATACGCTTGGAATGACGGCTATCCATGGCTGGAAGTTTCTGTAACAGAGCGCTCTAAGTCCTTTTCTCCATGCCTCCTATTGGCCTCTTCGATGATAGAGGCATAAATTCGTCATTTCTGCTTTGCCTCCAAGAGCCGAAACTTGGGCGCCGAAGCCGCGCGATCCGTGCGGGGGAAACCGTAGGGCACCGCCGTTTGATCGCACACGCATATCGATCAGATAAATACGTGGAGGCCAGTCAGTTGTGAGTAGGAGCGTGTGCGCATGGAAATGCTGTTGAGGAAAATATGGACCACCGGCGATCCCGCTTCGCCATCTGAGCCATCTCTAGCACCAGCACCGGGTATCTGATCAAAGGTGGCGTAGGTTGGGGTGGTCTTATCTATTCAAACAGGCTGCGGCGCAGGCGTTGAGGATGGCGTCGCGGTCGATGCCGTGGATGCGGTAGAGATCGTCGATATCGCCGGACTGGCCAAATTTATCCACGCCCAGGCTATAGACCCGGCGGCGCGAGGCGGCCCCCAGCCAGGACAGGGTGGCGGGGTGGCCGTCGATCACCGTGACCAGGGCGGCATCCGGGCTCAGGGGATCGAGCAGTCGGCCAATGTGGCTGCGCGCCTCGTATTTGCCCGCGGCGCGGTGTTTCCAGGCGTGGTTCCAGTCCTGATAGGCCAGATCGGGCGAGGTGATGACCAGCAGCCCTGCGCCGGGAATATCTTCCAAAATTTCGTCGTGCGCCGCCATGGCTTCCGCCGTGACGGCGCCGCAGCAGACAATGGCCAGATCGGTGCCCCTGCCCTTGGCGTCAGGTTGCGGCGGGTGCAGCCAATAGGCCCCGGCCAATACCTGTTGCCGCAATTCCGGCGTCATTTCGCGGCCCGGCTGGGTCAGGGCGCGGGTGGTCAGACGCAAATAGACCGAACCGCCGCCATCCGCCTGCATATGGCCAAAGCCCCAGTGCATGATCGCCGCCAACTCGTCCACGAAGGCCGGCTCGAACGCACTTAGGCCGTCCTGGGCCAGGCCGATCAGGGGCGTTCCGATGGACTGATGCGCCCCGCCCTCGGGCGCCAGGGTTATGCCGGACGGCGTGCCGATCAGCATGAAGCGGGCGTCCTGATAACAGGCATAGTTCAAGGCATCCAGGCCCCGGCTGATAAAGGGGTCATACAGGGTGCCAATGGGCAACAGGCGCTCGCCGAACAGGGAGTAGGACAGGCCCAGGGCGGCCAGGGTCAGGAACAGGTTATTTTCCGCAATGCCCAGTTCCACATGCTGGCCGTCCGGATGCATGGACCAGCGCTGGGCCGAGACGACTTTTTCCTCGCGAAAAACATCCTCGCGGCGGTGGCGGTCGAAAATGCCGCGCCGGTTGACCCAGCCGCCCAGATTGGTGGACACCGTCACATCGGGAGATGTGGTGACGATGCGCCGGGCAAAGTCATCATCCCGTCCGGCGATATCGAACAGAATGCGGCCAAAGGCATCTTGTGTCGAAATAGGTTTCTCGGTCTTGGGCGCGGGCAGTGCCGCGGGCACGGCGACCAAGGCCGCCTGACGCCGCCGGGGCGGCCCTTGGGCAAAGGGGACCCGATCCAGAAAAGCCTGCAGCTCGCGGGTATCCACGTCCAGGCCGGCCCCATTCAAGCCCGACATCGGGTTCCATTCCTCGCCCGCCGGCACACCCATGCGGGATTGGAATTCCGCCATTTGTTCCGGGCTCATCAGGCCTGCGTGGTTGTCCTTGTGGCCGGCCAGGGGCAACTCCCTGCCCTTGACCGTGTAAGCGATGAAACAGGTGGGCTCGTCACCCTCGATATTCTGAAAACATTCCAGCACAGAGGCCATGTCGTGACCGGCCAGGTTGGTCATCAATTCATGCAGGTCCTGGTCTTCGTAGTCTTCGATAATGGGCCGCAATCCCGGCACATCGCCCAGATCCTTGCGCAGATGCTCGCGCCAGCCGGGTCCACCCTTGTAGGTCAGGGCGGAATAGAGGGAGTTCGGGCAATCGTCGATCCATTGGCGCAGGGCCGCGCCGTCGGCGGTGTCGAATACCGTTTGCAGCATGGTACCGTATTTCAATGTGACCACGCGCCAGCCGGTGGTGCGGAAAATATCGTCGACGCGCCCGAACAGGCGGTCGGTAATCACCGAATCCAGGCTTTGCCGGTTATAATCGACGATCCACCAGGTATTGCGCACGTCGTGCTTCCAGCCTTCCAGCATGGCCTCGAACACATTGCCCTCGTCCAATTCCGCATCTCCCATCAGGGCGACCATGCGACCGGTTGGAATTTGATCATGGCCCCAATCCTTCAGGGCGACGTAATCCTGCACCAGGGCGGCAAAGGCGGTCATGGCCACGCCCAGGCCGACGGAGCCGGTGGAGAAATCCACCTCGTCCATGTCCTTGGTGCGGGAGGGATAGGACTGCGCCCCGCCCAGGGCGCGGAAATCAATCAGCTTGTTCCGGGATTGCCGGCCCAGCAGATATTGGATGGCATGAAAGACCGGGCTGGCGTGGGGCTTCACCGCGACGCGGTCGGCCGGGCGCAGGATATTGAAGTACAGCGCCGTCATTAGCGTGGTCAGCGAGGCGGAGGAGGCTTGATGGCCGCCAACTTTCAGTCCGTCGCGATTGGGCCGGAGGTGATTGGCGTTATGGATCATCCAACTGGACAGCCACAGCACCTTGCGCTCCAGGGCGCGGAGCATTTTCAGTTCCCGCTCCTGTTCAGTTCCCGCGATATTCTTTCCGGCCGGTTTTTTCATGCTCCAAAGCTCCCCATGCAGCGTTGGTCGGCACTATAGTCCACCGGCGGTCGAAAGAAACAAAAACGCCGCGGAAGCGCATGCCTTCCGCGGCGATGAGATCGTGAAATATACCGGGAATGTATGTTCAGGCGGGATGATACATCTGTGAAAAAACATCCGCCGCCAGGATGCGTTGGTCGCCCAGGTCGTCAAGACCCGGCGTGGAGACCCGGAAACAGACATGCCGGATATACCTCATGAGATTGATTTCTCAGGGTTAATTCCAAAGGGATTTCAACCGCTACCAACCCTATACCAATTCTATAAAGACCG
>JAYGEA010000084.1:0-43168 GCA_046582635.1 Alphaproteobacteria bacterium | reverse complement strand
GCCAGCACCCAATCGCCGACGCGGGATTTGTCCGAATTGCCCCATTCCAACGACGGCAGTTCGCCCTCGGGCTCCACCTTCAGCAGGGCCAGATCGGTCTTGGCGTCGCGGCCCACAAGGGTGGCCTTCAGGCGCGTGCCGTCGGACAGGTAGACGGAGATTTCATCGGCCTCGGCGATAACATGATTGTTGGTCACCACCAGGCCGGTTTTATCAATGACAAAACCAGAGCCCAATGCGGTCGCCCGCCGTGGTCCGCGGTTCTTGGGCCGGTTGCGTTCCAGAAATTCCTTGAAAAAATCCTCGAACGGAGAGCCCTTGGGCACCATGAATTCCGGCTTTTTCTTTTTGTCCGAACCCTTGATCACCTGGGTGGTCGAGATATTGACCACGGCCGGGGACAGCCTGGCGGCCAAATCCGCAAAACTGTCCGGCGCTCCGCGGGCCTGGCCGGCCACGGGCAGCAGCAGCAGCCCGATTGTCGCGGCGGCCGCGGCTGTTGCGGCGATAGTCCGGGGTGCGGTCCAGGGTCGGGATAACAAACGGTCGGAAATCAATCGTTGGGAAATCAGTGTGCCGATCACGAAAATTCTCCTTTGAACATGGTGCCGGGATCTAAATTTCCCCGGCCGCCAATTCTATTGCCTCAACATGTACGTCCCAAATCAGCGACTTTCAAGTCAGCCATCAACTGGGATGATAGGCCGTGATGTCGGAAGCGAATGTGACAAAACCATGGCAGCGTGGAAATTTCATCAACCGCGGCTTCAATTCACCGTGATGTGCGCGGTCGTACGCGTGGTGGCACGGGCGGTAGTCCGAGTGGTGGCACGATGATGTTACGACATAAATGTCTTCACCAACCAGACAATACCAACACCGAACGTCGCCGCGCCCAGGCCGCTGATGCGCAGGCCGTCGTCGGGCTGTTGCACCAAGATCGCCATCATGCGCTTCATGCCGCCTGGAAAGGCCGCGTATAAACCGCCTTCCAAGGCCAGGATCAAACCCACAACCAGCAAGACGTCGGCCATATCGCCGGGTCCCGCCGCTGCCGGCCGCCTGGCCCGTTATTTATCCTTGGCGGACCGGCCCAGAATACTGCCGAAATAGTTGAAGAAATCGCTGTTCGGCGACAGCACCATGGTCGTATTGCCCGCCTGCAGGGCCGTGCGATAGGCTTGCAGGGAACGGTAGAAGGCAAAGAATTCCGGATCCTTGGTATAGGCATCCGCGAACACCTTATTGCGCAAGGCATCGCCTTCACCGCGCATGATCTGAGATTTTTTGTCTGCATTGGCCAGCAAAACCGTGCGCTGGCGGTCGGCGGTGGCAGTGATCTTCTGGCTCCGCTCCGCTCCCTCGGCCCGGATCTCCGTGGCGATACGTTGCCGCTCCGCCCGCATCAGGTCATAGACCGCCTGGCTGTTGGCCTCGGGCAGATCGGCGCGCTTGATGCGTACGTCGACAATTTCGATGCCAAATTTTTGCACCTCCTCGTTCACCAGGCCGCGAATTTCAAGCATCAGCCTGTTCCGTTGGCCCGACAGCAGGACTTCCAGTTTGACCCGGCCAATGACGTTACGCAGAGAGGAGTTAACGATGGGGGCCAAGCGGTTGCGGGCCGTCACCTCGTTGTTGACGGTCTGATAGAACTTCAACGGATCGGAAATGCGGAAACGGGCGTAGGCGTCCACCACGATCCGCTTTTTATCCGCCGCCACCGCTTCCACGGGCGGTGCGTCGAAATCAAGAATGCGTTTCTCCATGAATTGCACATCCTGGACAAACGGAAATTTGAAATTCAGCCCGGAGTTCTGCACGGTTTTCACCGGATTACCGAATTGCAGGACCAGCGCCTGTCGGGTTTCATGCACGGTAAAGACACTGCCGTATCCGACGATGCCCAGGACCACCAGAATGATGGCCAGTATTGTTGCGATATTACGGCTCATCAGTTCGACCCCGTCTGGCGATTGTTCTGTTTTTGCAATTCCGGCAAGGGCAGGTAAGGCAACACGCCCTGGCTGCCGCCTTCATTGTCGATGAGAATTTTGGTGGTGCCCTGCAAGACGACTTCCATGGTTTCCAGATACAGCCGCTTGCGGGTGACATCGGGGGCCAATTGGTATTCCTTTTGAATGGCCAGATAGCGGGAAACCTCACCCTCGGCCTGGGCCACGGTCTGTTTTCTGTAACCTTCGGCTTCCTGCAGGATGCGTTCCGCTTCACCGCGGGCGCGTGGCAGGATGTCGTTGGCGTAGGCCTGGGCCTCGTTCACCAGCCGCTCTTCATCGGCGCGGGCGGCCTGCACATCACGGAAGCTGTCGATCACCGCCGAGGGTGGATCGGCCTTGGCCAGCTTGACCTGGGTGATGACGATGCCGGAGCCGTATTCGTCCAGGGTCTTTTGCATCAGAGCCAGGGTCTGCCGTTCCACCTCGTTCCGGCCTTCGGTCAGGACATCGACAATTTTCGATTTGCCCACAACCTCGCGCATGACGCTCTCGGCCACCGCCTTGACGGTGTTCTCGGGGCGTTGAATGTTAAAGAGGAACTTGCCCGCATGGCTGATCTGCCACAGTACCGTGAAGTTGATGTCGACGATATTTTCATCGCCGGTCAGCATCAGGCTTTCTTCCGGCAGATTGCGGAGGGCGGAGGAGCGGCCGAAATCACCGGAGCTTTGAAAACCCACCTCGACCCGGTTGATCCGGGTCACTTTCGGCGTCAGGGCGGTTTCGATGGGACTGGGCAGGTGATAGCGCAGGCCCGGCGATGTGGAGCCGGTATACTTACCAAAGCGCAGGACAACGCCCTGTTCGTCCGGGCCGACCCGGTAAAAGCCCGACGCCAGCCAGGCCACGATCAGAACCAGAACGACCAGGATGACGCCGCGCGCGCCCCAGTTGCCGCCGGGCAAGGCGCCCTTGAAACGGTCCTGTCCCCGGCGCAGTAGCTCTTCCAGGTTGGGCGGCTGTCCGCCGCCGCCGCCCCCCTGTCCCCAGGGGCCACGGCCACCACCTTGCCAGCCGCCACCGCCGCCGCCACTACCATCACCGCCGCCACCGCCACTAATACCACCACCGCCTTGATTGCTCCACGGCATGAAATTCCCCGTTCTGTCGTTATGACGTAAAAAGTTTTCAGAATTACCAATGCAGGCGCTTTGCCTCTGCCCGCCAAGACGTTATATGACACCTTGCGGCCTTGGGTGCAACGCATCCGCGGGGGGGATGGCCGGCAAGGTTTCCGGGGACGGAATTTTTATTTGGGGAATGGAATATGGCGCGGGTAAGTGAAGACGAAGTTCTAGAGGCGTTGCGTCGGGTTGGCGATCCCGCAAGAGACGGCAATGTGGTCGATTTGGGCATGATCACCGGCCTGGTGGTGCGCGACGGCAATGTGATGTTCTCTATCGAGATCGAGGCCGCGCGGGCGCCTGAAATGGAAAGCCTGCGCCTGGCCTGCGAACAGGTGGTCGCCGGCCTGTCCGGCGCCCTGTCGGTCACGGCGGTGCTGACGGCGGAACAAACTCCGGCCCCGCAACCACCCTCGCCGCCGCCTCCGCCGGGGAAAGCACCGCAATTCGGCCGTCATGGCACCGCCGGCGGCAAGATGGAAATGCCCGGCATCGGCGCGATCATCGCGGTGGCCTCGGGCAAGGGCGGGGTTGGCAAATCTACGGTGACGGTTAATTTGGCGGTGGCGTTGAGCCGCCTGGGCTTGAAGGTCGGCATCCTGGACGCGGATATTTACGGCCCCTCCATGCCGCGCATGCTGGGTATATCCGGGCAGCCGCGATCCGACGGCGACAAACTGGAAACCATGCGGGGCCACGGCGTTTCGTGCATGTCCATTGGGTTTCTGGTTGATCCGGACCAGCCCACCATCTGGCGCGGCCCCATGGTCATGGGCGCCCTGGAGCAGCTATTGGGCGATGTAAAATGGGGCGAACTGGATATCATGCTGGTGGATATGCCCCCCGGTACCGGTGATGCGCAACTGACCATGGCGCAAAAAGTACCCCTGAAAGGCGCGATCATCGTTTCCACGCCCCAGGACATCGCCCTGATCGATGCTCGCAAGGGCCTGAACATGTTCCGCCAGACGGACGTGCCGGTGATGGGGATGATCGAAAATATGAGTTATTATCATTGTCCCAGTTGCGGCGAGCGGTCGGAAATCTTCGGCCATGGCGGGGCGCGGGAAACGGCGGCCGAATTGGGTTGCGATTTCCTGGGCGAAATTCCCCTGCACATCAGAGTGCGGGAAACCTCCGACGCGGGCACGCCGATTACCGCTTCCGACCCCGATTCAGTGGAAGCGCAGGCCTTTACGGCCATCGCGGAAGAGGTGAAGGCGCGGCTTTAGGGGGCGCGGTTCAGGCGGTCAGAATCAGGCGGCGAGCGTCTTGTCGATTTCGTCGACCAGGTCGCGCAGGTGAAATGGTTTCGACAGCACCTTGGCATCCGATTGCGAGGATTTGCGGTTGCGCAGGGCAACGGCGGCGAAGCCGGTGATGAACATGATGCGGATGGCGGGATCCACGGCCACGGCGCGCCGCGCCAATTCGATGCCGTCCATCTCCGGCATCACGATATCCGCCAGCAACAGATCGAAGCGCCCCTCGGCCAATACCGGCAGGGCCTCGTCGCCCTGACCCACGGAAAACACGTCATGACCCGCCCGTTCCAGGGCCCGGCCCAGGAAATGCCGCATGGAATCATCGTCTTCCGCCAACAGGATTTTCGCCATTATCTAACCTCAATGCCCATGCCGCCCGCCACGGGCGACAGACCGTCAACCAGAGCCGCCGCTGATTTTCCGCACGATAGTCCGACATGACTAGCAAAGTGTAAAGATCACCGTAGCAAAGATTTAAATTTTTTCTCGAATTAGGGCAAAGTTTCGCCTCTTGTGGCTATGGTGTCGGTGGCGGCGCGTGCTAGCATTCGCCAATGAAGGCATGCCATGTTTGCCCAAGAACCTGGCTTGAATGCCATGCCGGAAGTGGGGGTAATATTTGCAGATGCAGGACGGGGCCGCTTCGATCACATCGTACGTCGTGGACGCGCCGGACCGCCAGCACAGCGCGGTGGTTTTCGCCTCGCCCCATAGCGGACAGCATTATCCCGACGACCTGATGGCCGCCACGAACCTCTCCGAACTGGCCCTGCGCCGCTCGGCCGACAATTTTGTCGATCAGCTGTTCGCCGCCGCGCCGGCCCACGGCGCGCCGCTGTTGCGGGCGCAATACGGCCGCGCCTATCTGGACCTGAACCGGGAGCCGTGGGAGCTGGACCGCCAGATGTTCCGGGAGGATCTGCCGGCCCATGTCAACGCCACCTCCCTGCGGGTGGCGGGCGGCTTGGGCACCATTCCCCGCCTGGCCGCCGACGGCCGGGAGATATATCGCGATTACCTCAGTTTTTCCGAGGTGCGCCAGCGCCTGAACCGGGTTTATTACCCCTACCACCACTGCCTGGCCCGGATGCTGGAGGAGACCCAAAGAGCCTTTGGCCACTGCATGCTGATCGACTGTCATTCCATGCCCTCCGTGGCCGGAAGCGCGGTGGGCTTTGTGCCGGGTGGCGTCGCGGGTGATATTTTGGGGCGTGGCCGCGACGGCGGCATTGGCGGCAACGTGGATAGGCCCGGGGCCGGCCAGCGTTCAGATCAGCGTTCCGATCAGCGCGCCGACATTGTTCTGGGCGACCGCTTTGGCACCGCCTGCGCGCCCGCGCTGATCGATTGCGCCCATCGCACCCTCTCGGACCTGGGGCTGCGGGTACAGCGCAACAATCCCTACGCGGGCGGCTTCACCACCTATCATTACGGCCGTCCCGCCAGCAGCGTGCATGCCCTGCAAATCGAAATCAACCGCCGCCTCTACATGGACGAGGACGAGGTCCGGCCGCTGCCGGGCATGGGCCGCATCCGCGATGCCATGACCACTCTGATCGCCGCCCTCTGCGCCCTGCCGGCCAGTTCTTTCAGCACACGGGAAGCGGCGGAATAATATTGCGATTTTCGGTTTTCCCGGCTGCCCGTCAGCTTGGTGACGCCCTTGAAACCGGACCTGCCCGATAGTTGGCATGGATCTTGCGTATTAATCCTTGAACCAGTTTCAATGGATGGGTCACGGAGATGATGGACAGGGCAAAATTCGGCATGTGGGCATTGCTTGTGGCTGTTGTTTGCTGGCCACCGTCCACCGCGGCCGCTGCCACGCCAAAGCAACCAGGCAGGGCGGAAATCAGCTAAAAATCCGTGATGGATGCGGCCTATTCCAAGGTTGACTGCCGGCGTCTGATCGGCGCGGCGGAGCGCCGGCACCGCATTCCGGCACAGTTGCTATCGGCCATCGCGTTGACAGAATTGGGATAATGGATGGTCGAAACGGGGGCAATAATTGCCTGGCCCTGGACCGTTTATGCCCAGGGCAAGGGAAATTTTCATCCCAGCCAGGCGGCCGCCAGCACCGCCGTAAAACGCCTGCGGGCCATGGGCGTGGCAAACATAGACGTGGGCTGCATGCAGATAAATCTGCAATACCACGCCGATGCCTTCCCCGATGCCCAGACGGCCCTGTCGCCCTGGCGCAATATCGACTATGCCGCCGGTCTGTTACGCAGGCTCTTTAACAAACACCATTCCTGGCTGCGGGCGGTGGCCTATTACCATTCCGCCACCAAGAGCTTGAATATACCCTATCGGAAAAAAGTCATGGCCCGGTGGTACAAGGAACGCACCTGGGCCATCAATGAACGCCGCCGCCTGGTGCAAGCCGCCTATAACCGCCGCCGCGTCAGCCAAAATAGGCGGATCAAGCCGTCCCGCTTCAGGTAATTTCGTCGATCTGATCAATTGACAGGGTACCGGGCACCACCGTCACCGGCACCCGCAATGCCCCCGACATGGACCCCGCCAGGGCGCTGACCAGGGGCCCGGGCTCATCTTTTTCGGCCGAGGCACCCAGCACCAGCAGGCGGATTTCCGGCTCGTCTTCCAACAGGGTCAGAACCTGTTCCTGTTTTCGCCCCTCCCGAATGGCGAATTCGGGCATGATACCGGACCATTGGCTGACTTCGTCCGCCAGGGTTTGCAGCACCTCTTCGGCCGCCTCTCGGGCCTCTTCCTTCATCAGGTTTTCCACCGCCACCCAATGCTGAAAATCAGCCGGTTCGATGACATACAGCAGAATAACCCCGCCCCCCGTCCGCGCGGCGCGGCGAAAGGCAAAACGTAATGCCAGGCGGCATTCCGGGGAATCGTCCACCACGCAAAGAAACTTCCGTCGGGTCAGGGAACCCTGTTGCAGCTCATCCATCGGCCTCACCCTTAAATCCACCAATATGGTGCCAGCCAAAGGGCCGCAGGGCAACCGCTATGAAGGCCGGAAGTTTTGCCCGCAATCTAAAAATTTTCGTTGGCAAAAAATTTTCGTTGGCTAAAACTGTTCGTTGGGCAGGGCGCCGAAAATGGCCACGCGCGGCAGCCAGGCGCTGATGTCGGCGATATCCATCCGGCACCAGGCTTTCTTGCAGGCCAGCAGCTTGCCGATGACGCCGGCCTCGGCGCGCAGAACAATCGGCGCGCTCTCGTTGGGCTGTTGCCGCAGCGCGGTGCGCTGGGCGCGGAGCACCGCCGTGCGCCGGCCTGAAAGCAGGCTGCTGTGCATCCAGCCTTCCGTGCCGTCGAGATCCCGCACTTTGCGCCAGTATTCATGTTCCGCCATGACCATGAACGGCGTGCCCAACCGCTTGTAGACCCAGGTGATGGGATAACGCACGCCGGGCCCCGCCCGCATATGCACGGTGGCCGAGGCCAGGGAGACAAAGCGCGGCGTGGACAGGCCGGAAGCGCCGGGGTGGGCCGCTTTGTTGGCGGCGAAGGCGGTTGGCGCCGCCAGGATCAGGACTATGAAAAGAGAGAAGATCAACTGCATGATGGGTCTTATAGCACATCTGAACTTGTCCGCGGATTGTCGGCAGATTGTATGGGTCCGCGCAGTCTGCTAGAGACGTAGCCGAGACATGAATTTCGGCCCCCTTATTGCCCAGCTGAGAAAATACCATGCCGCAGAACAAACCCCTGGTGATCATAACCCGCAAGCTGCCTGACGTGACCGAGACGCGGATGATGGAATTGTTCGACACCCGTCTGAACGTCACCGATGACGCCATGAGCCACGAGGACCTGATCCAGGCGGTGAAGTTCGCCGATGTTCTGGTGCCGACCGTAACCGACCGCATTGACGCCGACATCATCGCCAATGCGGGCGAGCGATTGAAGCTGATCGCCTCGTTCGGCACCGGCTGGGACCATATCGACCATAACGCGGCCCGCGAACGCGGCATCACGGTGACCAACACGCCTGGCGTGCTGACCGAGGACACCGCCGACATGACCATGGCGCTGATCCTCTCCGTGCCCCGGCGCGTGACGGAAGGCGAGCGGGTCCTGCGCGCCGGCGACTGGCAGGGCTGGGGTCCCACATGGATGCTGGGGCACCGCATCTGGGGCAAGCGGCTGGGCATTATCGGCATGGGCCGGATCGGCACGGCGGTGGCGCGCCGCGCCCGGGCCTTTGGCCTGTCGATCCACTACCATAACCGCCACCGGGTCGACGGGGAGACCGAGGCCGAGTTGGAGGCGACGTATTGGGAAAGCCTGGATCAAATGCTCTCCCGCATGGATATCATTTCCGTCAATTGCCCCCATACACCCGCCACCTATCATCTGCTCTCGGCCCGGCGTCTCGCCTTGCTGCAGCCGCAATGTTTCATCGTCAACACGGCCCGTGGCGAGGTTATTGACGAGGACGCCATGGTCCGCCTGCTGCAGGAAGGCCGCATCGCCGGCGCCGGCCTGGACGTGTTCGAGCATGAACCCGCCGTCAACAAAAAGCTGCTGGACATGGCCAACGTGGTTTTGCTGCCGCACATGGGCTCCGCCACCATCGAGGGGCGCATCAACATGGGCGAAAAGGTGCTGATCAACATCCGCACCTTCGTCGACGGCCACAAACCGCCCGACCGCATCATCGACGAAGATCTGTTGCCGGCCTAAGGCATTTCAACTTTCGATGAATTGCCCGGGCTTGATCCCGGGCTATCTTGAGCGTGCCGAACCCCGTTTGCCGGTACCGACGCGCGGTGCATTGGCATTGAAGCGGGGGCTTTTAATAGAGCCGGAACCCGGATCGAATTGCCCGGGCGGAATTTGGCCCGGCTGCGCGGACTGCGCGGCCCGCCGTTTCGCCTTTTTCACCGCATTGGCTTTTGCCCGCTCGCGCGCCTTGGCTTTTGTCATGGTGTCCCCGTCATTCCGAATCTGTTACCGCGAAGTATGATGATCTTCGCCGCCAAAGTCTCTAATTTTGCATACGGCTTGCGGACTCACCTCAAGATGTGGAACCCTAGGCGGCAACGATATTGCGCAAACAACATGGCAACGCTGTTGCCGAAACCAGCAAAGGCACTGACAACAGACAATGGCAGACGAAAAAACCATTACCATGCCCATAGAGGCAACCCACATCATGATGTTCAACCGCTCCATTGGCGATTACTCCAATGATGCCATGGCAGGCGATCTGGTCGCACCCCCCACATTTCCCCAGGCCGCGGCGCAGTTCGATCCGGACTATTTCCTGCGCATCAAGCCCGGCGTGGACTGGTTCGGCTCCGGCAAGAATCCCAGCGGGGTCGAGGGCAAGCCCGCCTCGTCCGGCGGCCTGCACGCGGAACAGCATTTCGAGTTCGAGCGGCCGATCCGGCCCGGCGATGTGCTCACCGTCGTCACCAAACCCGGCAAGACCTGGGAAAAGGAAAGCAAGCGCGCCGGCAAGCTGATGTTTTCCGAAAAGATCACGGAATATCGCGACCAGAACGGCGAATTGGTATGTACCGCCCGCGGTGTCGGCGTAAAGACCGAACGCCCCGTGGACCAGGGTTGAGGAGCAGAGCCATGACAGTCAAGGCAAGTGAAATTAATGTGGGCGATACCTTTGAAGAGGTCCTGGTCAAAGATCTGAAACGCACCCAGCTGGTGATGTATTCGGGCACCTCCGGTGACTACAACCCCCTGCACACGGACGATGTCTATTGCCGGGACGCAGCCGGCTATCCCGGCGTTTTTGCCCACGGCATGCTGACCATGGGCATGACCTCGCGCATCGTTACGGGTCTGTTCGGGGCCGAAAACGTAAAGAAATACGGCGTCCGCTTCACCAACCAGGTCTGGCCCGGTGATGATCTGATGGGCAGTGCCGTGGTCGAGGATATCCGCCAGGAAGGCGGCGAGACCCTGGTGGACCTGAAAATCACCACCACCAATCAAAAAGGCGACGTGGTGGTCGTGGGCAATGCCACCGGCGTAGCTGTCGGCTGATCCAACCGGCGTGGCCGCGACGGCGCTCCCGACGGAGCAGTGTCGCGGCCATGGCCTTTTTCAGCCTGCATCAGGAGCTGGATATTCTGTAGCCGATCCTGGGAAAATTTACGCAAACCTCTCCAACCTGGTCATCCTGGCGCAGCACCGCCAGATGGTTGGGACTGAAGCCATGCAGCACACCGGCTACGCGCGGGTCGCCGTTGACGGGTTCGACGCCGACCGTCTCGCTAATTTCCAGCTTCGTGGGATCGCCGGGATCGAATTGTTCCGGCGTTTGCGGCGTCGCCTCGCGGGCCACGGCCAGGGCGTCCAGGTCGCTCAAATCTTCGGGTGCGCCATGGCCAATGCTCTTGACCCGTTGTTCCCAGGCCACGAGATTCTTGAACTGGGAGAGGAATTCTTTCCCCCCCCCCCGCCATGCGGTCGCGCAGGAACCAGACCAGATAATAGGCCAGGGCATCGGGTAAACCGGGCGCCGCGCCCAAGATGAAATCCCGGGCGGCGAGGCGTTCGTCGATCCAGCTGAACTGGGTCCGCACATTGGCCAGACATTCCCCATATCTGGCCTTGAGGTCGTCGATGGAAAATTCCGGCCCAAAATATAACGGCCCCCGGTCGGCGAGAAATTCAGGCGGCATATTGGCGCTCATCTACACCAGGGCGACGCAGACCACATCCTGAAACAATGGCCCGTCCGTCCACTGCCCCAAGGCCCAGGGCAGGCCATGGGCGCCGCCGGGAAACAGGGTCGGTTCGGGAAAGCGGCGCTCCAGCTCGCGAATGATGCATGTGCTGTCGCAATAGATATCAGCCCCAATCTGCATCACCGGTGTTAGGCGATAGCCGCCCGTCAGGGGCATTAGGTTCGGCTTCGGCAGCAGGCGCGGAATTTCCACGGATTTCCAGGCCAGGCCCTTCATGCCCAATACCACGCGGACTTTTTCGGTCACCGGTGATTGCGGATAGTGGTGCAGTATGACCTGATCGTCGCGCATGCATGCCGTCCAGTTGCCGCATTAGATCACTTCGCCAGTAGAATCACAGGAAACTTTTGGTGATCAAGGGATATTTCGCCAATGGATAAACACCAACGCCGGGGTTAAGCTGCCGGGATGTCGGACCAACCACAACGCAGACTGGCGGCCATCGTCGCCATTGACCTGGTCGGCTATTCGCGCCTCGTGGGGGTTGACGAGGCCGGCACCCCGGCCCGTCTGGGCAAGGCCGCCTTCCCGAGCGGCGGTTAGACTGTTGCTCGCCATAACGACTTATATGGGCGCGGCAATCGCCGAAATCGCCGGCTGTTTTGCCTTCTGGGCCTGGCTGCGCCTGGATAAATCGCCCTGGTGGCTGCTGCCCGGCGTGGGCTCTCTCATCCTGTTTGCCTATTTGCTGACCCGCATCGACAGCGACTTCGCGGGGCGGGCCTATGCGGCCTATGGCGGGGTCTATATTGCGTCGTCATTGGGTTGGATGTGGTTGGTGGAGGCCCAGCGGCCGGACCGGTGGGATCTGGCGGGCGCGGTGATTTGCCTGGGCGGCGCGGCGGTGATCCTGTTCGGGCCGCGCGGGACGTGATGGATGAATTGCTGATCGTTGTCGGTCATGGCACCGGCTCGGCGGAGGGTGATGCCGCCCTGCATGATCTCGCCGCCGCCCTGGCCGGGCGTGATATCTTCGCCGATGTCAGGGTCGCCCTGCTGCGCGGCGAACCGGGTTTGGCGGCGGTCATGGCGGGCCTTGGCGATCAAGGCGTCTGCCTGCTGCCCTTTCTGATGAGCGGCGGCGTGACCTTTCAAAACCGTCTTGTGACCGCCATGCGCGGGCTTAGTTGGGCGCAAACGCCGCAAATCTATCCGCCGCTGGGCTTCAACCCCGGCCTGGCCCCGTTGCTGGCAAATCGGGCCCAGGCCACGGCCCATGATTGGGCCTGGCCGTTGGCGGACAACCATGTTGTCCTGATCGGCCACGGCACCCTGCGCGACCCGGCCTCGGCCCTGGCCGCCCGCATGCATCAACGGGCCATGGCCGCATTGAACATATTCGCCGATGTGGAAGTTGCCTTCCTGGACCAGCCGCCGCGCCTGGATCATGTCCTGGCCCACCACCAGGGCCCCTTGATCGGTATCGGCCTGTTCGCGGGCGAGGGCCGCCACGGCGCCAGCGAAATGGTGGAAGCTTTCGCCGCATCATCGGGCTTGTCGGTCTATTGCGGCGCCATTGGCCGCGATCCAGGCCTGGCGAAGTTGGCGGTGGAACATCTGAAACAGGCTCCCTGGCCCGTGGATTTTAAGACCCGGGCATGAGGCTCTCTGGTGTCTGTTTTTGCGATTATCAGGTCGCCGAACATGAACCGAGCACCGGCAGCTCGGGCGGGGCCCGGCGGCTCAGCAACTGCGGTTCGCCGTCGCGGATGACGATATTTTCTTCATGCACCATGACCTTGCCGGCACCGAACGCCAGGCTCGGCTCCAGGGTCATGACCATGCCCGGGCGCAGTTCGGTTTCATCCCAGGGCGTGTTCGACGCCCCTCGGTCAATTGCATGCCAAGGCCATGGCCCAGACGGCCCACATCCCCCGCCGACTGCATGCTTCTCAAAACGCTCTGCATGGCCTTGTAGAGATCGGCGCAGCTCGCGCCCGGACGGGCCGCCGCCAAACCGGCCTCCGTGGCGTGAAAGACCGTGTCGTAGGCCCGGCGCACATCATCATCGGCCGCGCCGAAGGCGAAATTGCGGTCGAAATCGCAGAAATATCCGTCGTAGGTGCAGCCCGTATCCAGGATCAGCACATCGCGCTCCGCAATCGCGCGGCCGGTGGGCGGCGAGATGATGTCGCCATAGCCACCCGGCCCGGCGCCGCCCACCAGATAGGAAACATCGTCCACGCCCTGGTTCAGGCAGGCGATCTTGAAGGCGCGAAAGGCCTCCACATCACTTTGCCCGACCGCAAACAGCTCCGGCGCGGCATCGAAGGCAGCGCCGACAGCGGCGCAGGCATGGGCAATCTTGTCGATTTCCAATTCCGATTTTACCAGGCGCAGGGCGCGGACCAAGGGGGAGGCATCAATGAATTCCGTGCTGTCGAGCCTTTGGCGCAGCCGGGCGAAGTCATTCAAGGGCATGCGCAGGGCGGACTCCCGGCCCATGGGTAGGCCGATGCGGGGTAGGCCGATGCGGCGGCCGGCCTCCGACAAGGTTTGGGCCAGCAGAGAGACGCCGTCGTCCGTTGCATGGGGCGAGGGCCAGGT
Source organism: Alphaproteobacteria bacterium (assembly GCA_046582635.1). Lineage (GTDB taxonomy): Bacteria > Pseudomonadota > Alphaproteobacteria. The sequence goes on along the minus strand of JAYGEA010000084.1, from coordinate 29,516 downwards.
GCGGATATCCTCGATCCAGGTGCGCGACATGGCCACGGCGCCAATGGTTGGGATCACGGCCACCGGCTTGCCCGCCTTGGGCACGACGAGGAACCAGGGCCGCGTCGGACTTTGAAAGAACTGCGTCGGAAAGCCGGAGAAATAGCGGATATCCACATCCGTTGTCAGCAACATGGCGTCCATGGACAGCGCGGCCATGTGTTTCTGGGCCCGTTCCAGACGGCCGGCAAACTCCGCCTCCGGGAAGCCGCGCGGGGGCGCCATGCGGGAATCGCTCACGCCGCCGCTCATTCCGCCGTCATGATGGCTTGATAAATATCCGGGTCCGTGGCGCCTTCGCTGCCGATCAACAGCACGCGGCTGGTCTCGTCCAGGGCGAATTCGCGCCGCAGCCGTTGGTCCCGCGCCCCTTCCCGTGTTATGGCGATCAAGGTCAAAAGGCCCGGCGTGGCGCATTCCCCGCCCTCGATGGCGCCGCCGCCCAGCTCGCCCGAGGCCAGGCAGCGCATGGCCGACGGCACCAAGTCATCGGCCATGGTGACGAAATGATCCGTACAACGGCGCAGCACATCCCAGGCCAGGGGCGAGACCTCGCCACAGGACAGACCGGCCATGATGGTCTCTTGTTCGACGGCCACGGTTCGCAGGGCCCCGGCCCGCGCGCTGGCCAGCAGGCTCGGCGCGCGGTCCGCCTCGACGATGATCACCTTAGGCATATTCGTGCCCAGTTCCAACCAGAGGCGGGCACAGAACGCGGCGGCCAATCCACCGACGCCGGCTTGCAGAATGAGATGGCTGGGAGGTGGGCCTTCAGCCAGAACTTCCGCCAGGACTTCCGCCGTCATGAGGCCATAGCCGGCCATGACGTCCCGGGGAATTTGGTCATAGCCCGGATAGGAGGTGTCCGAGACCACGTGCCAGCCATGTTGCGCCGAGGCGCGGGCGCAGACCCGGACGCTGTCGTCATAATCGCCCGCCGTCCGCACCACCTCGGCGCCCAAATCCTCCATGGCCCGCTGCCGGCCAAGGCTGACATCGCGATGGATATAGATACGGCAGCGGCAGCCCGCCTGTTGCGCGCCCCAGGCGACCGAGCGGCCATGGTTGCCGTCCGTGGCGGCCGAGACCACCATGTCCGCGACAGCCTCGCGGTGCACGCCGGTTCGAAGATCGCTCAAGGCGCAATGATTCATTTGCCCAGCCAGCACCCGCATGACCGCATAGGCCCCGCCCAGGGCCTTGAAGCTGCCCAGGCCGAAGCGTCCGCTTTCATCCTTGTACAAGATCCCCGCCAGGCCAAGTTCAGGGGCCAGCCGGTCCATATTCCGCAGGGGCGTCGGTGCATAGCCCGGCCATTGGAGAATTTCCCGCTCGGCGGCGCCAAATAGTTCAGCGGAAAACACCGATGCCAGGGCCGTCGGATACGGCCCCGGATCGGGCCTGCCCGATACATGATCGGATAGCACCGGCATGGTTTTGAAGTATTTAGCGAGCATGGCGCCCGCCTGCTTACCCGACCCGGCCCAAGGGGTCGTCGAACCGTTGCAGCATGACCGCGTCAAGGTCGAGATTGTTGCCGGCGATCCAGCTGCCGGGGCGGACGCGGTATTTGTCATGCTGCCAGGGCGCGGCGGGTTCGGTGCCGTTCTTGGCTAAATCTTCGGCGGCCGACATGATCAGGCGGCGAAAGCGTACCACGGCGGCGTCGGTGGCGGTCAGGGTCTCCCGTGTGCGGTCAAAGATCTTGCCCTGGCTTTCCTGGATCATCAGATCCTGTTCCGCCAGGCCCTTGATCCCGGTGAAGGTGGTGTTGCGCTGGGTTTCCCGGTCGATCTGGTAGTCGTTGCCCCTGTTGGCCAACGCCACGTAGTCGGCGCCGGTGTTGGCGATGATGCCGTGGCCTTGTTGCAGCTTGGCCCGCTCTTCGTCCCCGATGACGCGTTCCGGGTTCCAGCCATAGCAATACATCCAGCAGCTATCATCCGTGATCGGCACCAGGGTAAAGCCAAAATAGGTTTCGCCGGGAAAAGTGGACGGCCCGGTGCCATGCGCCGGCAGGGTATATTGCGTGATGCGCCAATAATTCTCACCCTCGTCACCGGCCCGCACGCCGCCGATGACAAAGCCCAGATCGTGTTCCAAAACCGTGAACTTTGGAATCGGATCATTGCGGATCCAGGCCAGGCGGCGGACATCCGCCGGGGCGTCCGGGTTCTCGTTCGAGGCCACGCTGGGTGCCGGCATATGCAGGAAGGAAAAGTGCGAGGTATCCAGATCGCCTTCCATCACCTGGGCCCAGTTGCAGTCCACCCGTTGTTTCGTGACATAGCGGTGCGGGTCATCCAGGACACAGAATTCCAGTTCGGGCAGTTCCGGCAGTACATCGGTCTCGGGCCCCATATAGGCCCAGACGATCCGGCCCCATTCCCGTGTCGGGTAGGCCTTGGCGCGGATGGTGTCGTGGTGTCGCGCGCCGGGGGGGATATTGGGCAGCTCCATCGCCTTGCCCTCCACATCGAACTTCCAGCCGTGGTAGACGCAGCGCAGGCCGCATTCCTCGTTCCGGCCAAAAAACAAATTGGCGCCGCGATGGGGACAATGCGCCTCCAACAGGCCCAGGCGGCCCTTGGTGTCGCGGAAGGCGACCAGTTCCTCGCCCATCACCGTTACGCGCAGGGGTGGGCCGTCCGGCTCCGGCAATTCCTCGACCAGCGCCACCGGTTGCCAGAAACGGCGAAAATATTGCCCCATGGGCGTCTCGGCGCCGGTTCGGGTGAGAAGATCATTTTGCTGAAGTGAAAGCATGCCGGTCCTAATTCTGTAACAATGTGTCTCGACATTTTTCAACGATAGCCGCAAGACTGTCAACGACAGAGCATTTACAATGCTGTCCGAGCCGCCCGCGCCTCCGTCCCCTCCACCTACAGGATACCATTGATGGGTGGACGGGAAGGTGGAGCGGGCGGCTTGGAAATTCAACGCGCGTTGAATATGCCGCAGCCAACAACGGAGTTGCCATGTCCATACCGACCATTGACGGCCCACGCCAGCCCGCCGCCGCCGCCAACACCGAACAGCTTATCATTTTTGTCCACGGCTACGGCGCCGACGGCAATGACCTGATCGGCCTGGCGCCCCATTTCGCCCAGGCCCTGCCCAATGCCGCCTTCGTGGCGCCGAACGGCCCGCAACGGTGCGAGATGTCGCCCATGGGCTATCAATGGTTCCCCATCAGCCAGTCCGACCCAAACTCCCGCCTGACCGGCGTGCAGGGCGCCGCGCCCATTCTGGACCAGTTCATTGACCAGGAATTGGAGCGCCATGGCCTGGGGGAGGAAAATCTGCTGCTGGTGGGTTTCAGCCAGGGCACCATGATGAGCCTGCACGTGGGCCTGCGCCGCGCCCGCCAGGTCGCCGGCATCCTGGGCTATTCCGGTTTGCTGGCCGGCCCGGAACTGTTGGCGGATGAGGCGGTGGTAAAGCCGCCGATCCTGCTGGTGCATGGCGACATGGACGAAATGCTGCCCGTGCAGAATTTACACGACGCGGTCGAGGCCCTGGGCGCCGCCGGCCTGAACGTGGAATGGCACGTCAGCCAAGGCGCCGGCCACACCATCGCCCAGGACGGTCTGGACCTGGGTCTGCAGTTCGTCCAACGTGTGTTTTAGGGGCTTTCCGTTTGAGAGCGAAATGCCAAGCCGCCCGCTCCCCCACCCGGCCACCCAATGAGTATGATCCGCAGATGCGCCCTGGGGGTGGCCGGGTGGGGAAGCGGGTGGCCCGGAGCAATCTTGAAAGACCCTAGTCCTTCTTGCTTTCCGCATAGCCCCGCATGGCCTCGTCCATGCGGCCCGAGGCGGCGATCAGGGCGTTGCCCAGCTTGCCCATCTCCAAGGCGTCGATCAGGGGCATGTTGCGGGCGGCGCGGTGGCCGTCCTTGGTCATGCGAACCGCATCCGCGTCCAGGGCGCACAGATTGCCGACGAATTGCTGGGTCACCTGGTTCAAGGCTTCCGCGCCCTCCACCAGGCGGTTGATCAGGCCGACTTCGTAGAGCCGCCGGGCCGGGATCAGGTCGCCGAACATGAGGAATTCCAGGGCCAGGCGCGGGCCGACCAGTTGGCTCAAAACCGGGGTATTGATGGCGGCGGGAAAGCCCCGGCGCATTTCCAGGGCGCCAAATTGCGCCTCCTCCTCGGCCAGCACGAAATCGCAGATCATCGCCAGGGTAAAGCCGCCCGCCACGGCATAGCCCTCCACCACGGCGACGGTGGGCTTGCTCAGGCGGTGCAGCAGGCGGATCACCTTGGTCCAGGTCTCGTCCGCGGCAAGGGCGGCGGAAAGATTGCGGTCGGGTGAATTGGTCAGGTCGCGCCCGGCACAAAAATTTCGGCCCGCGCCGCGAATGACCAAACAGCGGGTGGCGCTGTCCGCCTCCGCCTCTTCGATGGCCTGGATCAGGCCGTCGATGACACCTGCGTCCAGCGCATTGCGCTGTTTCGGGCGGTTAAGAATCAGGGTCGTCGCACCGTCCTGCTTGCCGATTTGTACCATTGCAATCTCCTCAGTTGAAATATCCTGCCCTCATGGCGTGGCGCTGGCAAGGTTTCGCTGTCCAGGCCCGGCCAAGCATGGAATGATTGGCGCCTCGTAACAGTGAACCAAAACATGACAGAAAAACGACTTTACCTGATCCGCCATGGCCATACGGTTTGGAACGGACCGCCCCTGCGCTTCCAAGGTCAAATGGATAGCTCTCTTTCGGAAATCGGCCGGGCCGATGCCGTCGCCTTGGGCGAGCGCATGCCCTATCAGCCCGACCGGGTGATATCCTCGCCCGCCCTGCGCTGCCGGCAGACGGTGGATTGCCTGTTCAACCGCAAGCCCGACGCTATCGAGCCGCGCTGTATCGAGATCGGCCTGGGCTGGTTTGAAGGCCTGCTGGCATCCGAAGTGGCGGAGCGGGACCGCGAGGCCTTGCGGGTCTGGCAGGAGAGGCCCTGGGACGGTGCGCCATGGCGCGGCGAAAGCCTGGAAGATCTGCAGCAACGGGTGGTGGCCGGGGTCACGGATATCGTCGCCTCGATCGAACCGGGAGAAAAAGTATTTATGGCCGTGCACGGCGGCGTGCTGCGCACCTTGATCTGTTTCATCAATGACCGGCCCTTGAAGGACTACGCCGAAATCCCCATGGCCAATCTGACTTTGCTGGAACTGGCGGCGGACGGGGTTGTGCGCGGCGGACATAACATCTCCATCGTCCGGCCCGAAGACATGTTGTAGACAGGAAAAGGTATAAACCCATGGCAAAAGGCTATTTGATTGCCCAAATCGACGTGCACGACACGGAAACCTACGCCAAGTACACCGCCCAGACCCCTGGCATCGCGGCCTCTCATGGCGGCGAATTCATCGTTCGCGGCGGCAAGTTCGAAGCGTTCGAAGGTGATGCGCCGAAAGGCCGGGTCGTCGTCATTGAGTTTCCAAGCTATGATCAGGCCGAGAAATTCTACAAATCAGACGAATACCAGGCCATCATTGGCATTCGTCATTCGGCCTCCACGGGCAGCATGTTTCTGGTCGAAGGGCCGTAGTGCGCGGTTTGCGGATTTGGGCGCGGAATCTTTAGAATAGGGCGATTGACCCAATTTCTTAGGTCGTACAAACGATTTGGATTAATTGAAATTTGCCCTCGGCACGGGGAGCGACGGCCATGAAAGCGGTGCGGGTACACGATTTCGGCGATGGTTCGGTGCTGCGTTACGAGGACGTGGCGGACCTGGTTCCGGGGCCCGGCCAGGCGGTGATGGGGGTTGAGGCCATCGGCGTCAACCCGGTTGAAACCTATATCCGCGCGGGCATTCACGCTATCCGGCCGACGCTGCCCTTCATTCCCGGCAGTGATGCCGCCGGCACCATTCTCTCGGTGGGGGAAGGGGTCGGTAGCCCGGCGCCGGGCGACCGCGTCTACGCCGCAGGCTCGGTGGGAGACAATGCCTGGACCGGCTGTTATGCGGAACAAGTGTGCCGGGATGCGGCGGCCTTTCTGCCCCTGCCCGACAATGTCAGCTTCGCCCAGGGGGCGGCCATCGGCATTCCCTATGGCACTGCTTATCGCGCCCTGATCCAACGTTGTGGCTTTCAGGACGGCGAGAGCATGCTGGTGCATGGGGCCTCGGGCGCCGTGGGCATCGCCGCCCTGCAGATCGCCGCGCCCCTGGGTCTGACCATTATTGGCACGGCGGGCAGTGAACGGGGCCTGGCCCTGGTGGCTGAACATGGCGCGGCCCGCGTCCTGGATCACACCCAGCCCGGTTATCTCAACAAGGTGGCCGAATTGACCCAGGGGCGGGGGCCGGACATCATTTTGGAGATGCTGGCGAACGTTAATCTGGCCGAGGATATCGAGATCGCGGCGCCGTTCGGACGCATCGTCGTCATCGGCAGCCGGGGCGCGGTGGAGATCAACCCGCGGCAAACCATGATGAAGGATCTGAGCATCATCGGCATGGCCCTGCCCAATACGCCCGCCGACGACATGGCGGCAATCCACGTGGCCCTGGGCCGGGGCCTGGCCGACGGCAACCTGCAGCCCGTGGTGGGGCGGGAGCTGCCCCTGGCCGATGCCTTCGAGGCCCATCAGGCCGTGATGCGGCCCGGCGCCCATGGCAAAATTGTCCTGATCCCCTGATTATAGCGAGCTGACATGACGCACCCATCCGGCGACCCTGTTCCGGCCATATCGGAGGCGGCGGCCTCGGGCGATATCGCGGATCTTTTCGATGACATTCGCGCCACCCTTGGCGTGCCCGTTGTCAATTTGATCTGGCGGCATCTCGCGGTCTTCCCCGGCGGCCTGGCCTGGGCCTGGCAATCCCTGAAGCCGCTTTACGCCAGCGGTACCATCAGCGCAGAGGCGACCGCTCTGCGGGCTGGATTGGAGATCCCCAAACTGCCGGGTTTGAGCGCCCCGGCCTTGGCCGCCGCCGGTTTGAGCCGGGATGACCTGGCACGGATCGCCATGATCCAGGCCAGCTATGAACGTTCCAACGCCATGAACATGATCGCCCTTGGCGCCCTCTTGGCACATTTGGAAGGCGGCCACGTAGAAGGAGAACGGGCGGAAGGGCCAACTGTGGAAGGCAGACCGGCGGCCTCTCCATCGCTCGACGGCGAACAAGCGGTCGCCGGTGAAATGCCCCTGCTGCTGACCCTGGATGCCATGAACGGCGATCTGCGGGCGCTGGTCGAGGCGCTGAACCGCATCGGCGGGCGCGACGAAATCCTGGCCAGTATGTACCGCCACCTGGCCCATTGGCCGCCCTATCTGGCACTTCTCCATGTCCTGCTGGCACCCTGCGCCGCCGATGGCCGCCTCGAACCCCTGATCCTGGGCGTTATCAGCGATGGCACCCGCCGTGCCGCCCGGATCGCCCCCGGCCTGGCCTCTCCCGGGCAAAGCTTGTCCGCCCCCCTGGAGGCCGAGGTCTCCAACGCCCTGCGCCGGTTTATCCAGGAACCGATCGGCAAAATGATCGCCGTCGTACCGCTGATACAGAAGGCAATGCCATATTAATACGGCGACGTAATGCGTATAAAAATGCTGCCTACAACTATCCACTAAATAAATAGGTATTACGTCACCGTATAAACTATTTTCCGCTCGATTTTAACGTCTCAGGCTGGCTTGTACGGCGGTCTCGAGGGCTTGCAGGAAGCGGGAGCGGTCCTGCTTCGAAAACGGCGGCGGCCCGCCCGTGACCGCGCCCTGCTCCCGCAGCCCGGCCATGATCTCGCGGGTGGCGAGCGCGGTGCCGATGGAGTTTTCGGTGAACGGCTTGCCGTCGGCCCGGATCGCCGCCGCGCCGGCTTTCAGGCAGCGGTCGGCCAGGGGGATGTCATTGGTGATGGCGATGTCGCCCGCCCCGATATGTTCGGCGATCCAGTCGTCCGCCGCATCCGGACCGGGGGGCACGAAAACCAGGCGAACAAGAGGGCTGGGATAGGGCCGGATGCCGCCGTCGCTGACCATGTGCACCACCAGGCCGTGGCGTTCGGCGACGCGGATAACCTCGTCCTTGACCGGACAGGCGTCGGCGTCCACATAGATTTCAGTCATCCCAAATACCGGTCCCCAGGGTAAGCTATGTCATGAATTTGGAACCGGACCATACCTGCCCCCTTTGCAACGGCAAGAAAATTATGCCCTACCACCGCGACAAGGTGCGCGACTATCTGCAATGTGGGGCATGCGATCTGGTCTTCGTACCGCCCGGCCAGCATATTTCCACCGCGGCGGAAAAAGCCTACTACGACCTGCATGAAAACCACTCCGATGATCCCGGTTACCGGCGCTTTCTCAGCCGCCTGTTCACGCCTTTGAACGCCCGCGTGGCACCAAACTCATCCGGCCTGGATTTCGGCAGCGGTCCCGGCCCGGCGCTGCCCGCCATGTTCCGGGAGGCCGGGCACCGGGTCACGTTGTACGATCCCCATTACGCCCCCGACAACTTGGTCCTGGCGGACCCATATGATTTCATCACCTTGAGCGAAGTTGCCGAGCATCTGGCCGCGCCGGGCGTGGCGTTGGACAAATTGTGGCAATGCCTCAATCCCGGCGGTTGGCTCGCCATCATGACCAAGCGGGTGCGCGACCAAGACGCCTTCAAGACCTGGCACTACATCACCGACCCGACCCACATCGCCTATTTTTCCGAGGCGACATTTTCTTGGCTGGCGGAACGTTGGTCCGCCGAAAGCGAAATCAGTGGCGCTGACGTGGTTCTGTTCAAGAAGGGCGCTAAATAACGCCGTCTTCCCGCAACGCCGCAATGGCCGCCGGGTCCATGAAGGCCGCCAAAATCTCGTCCGAATGCTGGCCCAGGGTGGGCACCGCGCGGAAGGTTTCCACGGGCGTTTCCGTCAGCCGGATGGGATTGCCCTGCAAGTGCACGCTGCCGTGATGGGGATGGTCCACCGCGATGATCTGGCCCCGGTGCTTCACTTGCGGGTTTTCCACCAGATCCGCCACCGTGGCCAGGCGGGCGCAGGGAATTTCCGAGGCGACCAGCCGATCATACAGCCAGGCCTCGTCGTGGCGCAGGAACCAGTCCGCGACGGTTTCATCAACCAGATCGGAATTGGCGAAACGGTCGGCGGCGGTTGCAAAGCGGGGATCGGCCAGGATGTCCTGTTCGCCGAAAATGGCGATCAAGGCCTCGAAATGTTTTTGCCCCGCCGACATCAGGTGCAGGTGTTTGCCGTCGCCGGTGGCATAGGTGTTGGTGGGTGCTGAGTAGCGGTCCCGGTTGCCCATGCGGCCCATCACGGTGCCGTCCTGGTGATATTCCGCCACCGCCGTCATCAGAAAAGACATGGCGGTATCCAACAGGGGGACGTCAACCACCTGGCCCTTGCCGGTTTTTTCCCGTGCATGCAGCGCGGCCAGAACGCCCAGGGCCGCGTTGGTGCCGGTCGAATAGTCGATCATCACGGCGCCCATCATGGTGGGTGGCCCATCCGCGACGCCGGTCAATTGCATCAAGCCGCCCTCGGCCTGGGCGATGGCGTCAAAGGCCGGGCGTTTGGCCCAGGGCCCGTCCTGACCAAAGCCCGAGATGCGCGCCATCACCAGGCGGGGGTTCAGGGCGCTGACCTGGTCCCAGCCGAAGCCCATGGCCTCCATGGTGCCGGGGCGGAAGTTTTCCACCAGCACGTCGGCCCCCTTGATCAGATCGGCCAGAATTTCCCGCCCGCGCGGGTCGCGCAGGTTCAGGGTCAGGGAGCGTTTGTTGCGGTTGTACATGAGCATGTACAGCTTGTCCTCGCCCGTGGTGGCGCCGACGCCGCGCATGGGGTCGCCGCCGTCGGGTTTTTCGATCTTGATCACATCGGCCCCGAAATCCCCCAGCATCTGGGCGCAATAGGGCCCGGCCACATAGCGGGATAGGTCGAGCACAATTAGTCCGTCAAGCGCACGGGTCATGCGGCATTCCTCCAGTTATTTTTTTTATTCTTCTACGACAAATGAGTTTTGAGAAAATCGCAAACCGCCTGAAATTCCGCCGCCGCGCCGGCACCCTTGAAACGGGCCCGCATGAAGCCGTGGATCATGCCCTTGGCCTCGCGGTAGGTGACCAGATTGCCGGCCAGGGCCAGTTTCGAGGCAAAGACCCGGCCATCATCCCGGATCGGATCGATCTCGGCGGAATGCACATGCGCGGGCGGCAGATTGGCGAAGTCTTCCGCCATGATGGGGCGGGCATAGGGGTCGGTGGTTGCGGTGTCGTGGGGCAGGTACCAGTCCCGATATTGCATGGTACCGGCGGTAGTCAGGCCCGGCCCATGGGCGTTTTCGATGTAGGAACCTTGATCCTGTTCAAGCCCGGTGCCCGGATAAACCAGAGCCTGAGCCGTGATCCTTGGCCCCGCGCGGTCCCGGGCCGCCAGACACAGGGCGGCGGCCAGATTGCCGCCGGCGCTGTCGCCGGCGACGGCGATGCGGCTGCCGTCCACATCTACTTCGCCGCCATTGTCCGCCAGCCAGGTCAGAACGCCGTAGCAATCATCGAAGGCCGCCGGGTAGGGATGTTCCGGCGCCAGTTGATAGTCAATACTGATCACGCTGGCGCCGGTCTGTTCGGCGAAGCCCCAGGCGATACTGTCGGAGCTGTCCAGATCCCCCTTCATGAAACCACCGCCGTGCATGTACACGATGCAAGCACGCAGGGCCCGGCTTCCAGCGGGGTGATAGACCCGAACCGGCACATCCCGTCCTGGCGTTGGGATAGCGCGATCGAAGACCGTCATGTCGGCGGGCGCCGGTTCCGACAGTTTTTGGCTGTATTCGGTCCAGGCGGCGCGGTTTTCTTCGATTGTCTGGCCGGGCGGCGGGGGTGTTCGGGCCTCCACCAGCACATTCATATCCGGATGCATGACGTTTCCTCTAACTAAGCTTTGTTGTTTCGGGAACTGTAACGGCTTGTCTTTTTGAAATCTATCCATCCCCGTGAATCATGCTATGAAATGGCAAATCTTGAACACGGGAGACAAGAGTATGTCGGATGCGGTCGATTTCACAAAACGGGGCGCCATTGGCGTCATTACGGTCAACAGCCCGCCGGTCAACGCCCTGAGCGCCGCCGTGCGCGACGGCCTGGACGCGGCGTTAAAAGCCGGCCAGGCGGACGGGGAGGTCAAGGCCATGGTGTTGCTGGGCGGCGGCCGGACCTTCATTGCCGGCGCCGACATCACGGAATTCGGCAAGCCGCCCAGGGGCAAGCCGCTGCACGATGTTCTCAACGACATCGAAAACAGCTCCAAACTGATCATTGCCGCCATCCATGGCACGGCCCTTGGCGGCGGTCTGGAAGTGACACTTTGTTGTCATTATCGCTACGCGGTTCCCGCCGCCCTGGTTGGTCTGCCGGAAGTGAAACTGGGCCTGCTGCCCGGTGCCGGCGGCACCCAGCGCCTGCCCCGCCTGGTCGGCGTGCCCAAGGCCCTGGATCTGGTCACCTCCGGCGATTTCGTGCCCGCGCCCCAGGCGTTGGAGCTGGGCATCATCGACGAAATGGGCGACGACCTGCTGGAAGGTGCTGTTGCCTATGCCGAAAAGCTTGTGGCCGAGGGCGCACCCCTGCGCAAAATTCGCGATATGCCCTGCACGGCCGAAGACGGGGTGTTTGAGGCCTACCGCAAGGCCAATGCCCGGAAATTCCGCGGCTTCCTCGCCCCTTGGAAAAACATCGACTCCATCGAGGCGGCGGCGACCCTGGATTTCGATGCGGGCATGGCGCGGGAACGGGAATTGTTCAATGACTGCGTTACATCGCCCGAATCCGCTGCCCAGCGCCATGTCTTCTTTGCCGAGCGTGAAGTGGCCAAGATCCCCGACGTGCCGAAAGACACACCCATGAAGGAGATCAAAAAGATCGCCATGATCGGCGCCGGCACCATGGGCGGCGGCATCGCCATGAACTTTGCCAATGCGGGCATCCCCGTGCTGATGGTGGAAATGGCCGATGACGCGTTGGCGCGCGGCATGGCCATCATCACGCGCAACTACCAGAACACGGTCAACAAGGGGCGGCTGTCCCAGGAAAAGATGGACCAGCGCATGGCCTTGTTTTCCACCACCACGGACTACGCCGATATTGGCGATGCGGACCTGGTGATCGAGGCGGTGTTCGAGAAGATGGAATTGAAAAAGGAAATCTTCGCCAAGCTGGACGCCCACGCCAAGCCCGGCGCGGTGCTGGCGTCGAACACCTCGACCTTGAGCATCGACGAGATCGCCTCGGCCACCAAGCGGCCCGAGAGCGTCATCGGCATGCACTTTTTCTCCCCCGCCAACGTCATGCGCCTTTTGGAAGTGGTGCGCGGGGAAAAATCCTCGCCCGAATCCATCGCCACCGCCATGGGCATTGGCCGCAAGGTGGGCAAGATCTCGGTCCTGGTGGGCAACTGCTTCGGCTTTGTCGGCAACCGCATGCTGCACGGCTACACCGGCGAGGGTACGTTCCTGTTGGAAAGCGGCGCCATGCCGCAACAGGTGGATGGCGCCATCTACAACTTCGGCCTGGCCATGGGGCCCTTTGCCATGGGCGACATGGCGGGCCTGGACGTGGGCTGGCTGGTACGCAAGGGCAAGGCCGCCGACCGCCCCAGCAATGAAGAATACGGCGGCACCATCCCCGACCGTATTTGCGAATTGGGCCGGTTTGGCCAGAAAACCTCGGGGGGCTACTACGACTACAAGGAAGGCGACCGTACACCGATCCCCAACCCGGAGGTGCAGGCCATCATCGAACAGGTCTCGAAAGAGAAGAACATCACCCGCGCGGAATTCGATGACGAGGAAATCGTCAAGCGGGCGCTGTACCCGTTGGTCAACATCGGCGCCCAAATCCTGGACGAGGGCATGGCCATGCGCCCCTCCGACATCGATATCATCTACATCAACGGCTACGGCTTCCCCGCGCACAAGGGCGGCCCCATGCATTGGGCCGACAGCATCGGCCTGGACAATGTCCTGGCCGACATGAAGCGCTTCCACGCCGCCCTGGGCGAACGCTGGCGCCCGGCGCCTTTGCTGGAGAAGCTGGTCGCCGACGGCAAAAGCTTCGCGGATCTGCAGGCGGGGTAATTCCGAGGGAACAAGACGGGCCCTTCCGCCGGGTGGTGGAGGGGCCCTTTTTTGTTTGGATTTTCGGCGTCCAAAATAGTATGATTTAGTTATACTATTTACTCAGGGAAAATTCGAATGGCCAGCAATGTAGAACGTTTGACGATTACATTGACCACGGAATTGGCTCATGAGGTCAAGGAGTCCGTCGTTTCGGGCGCCTATGCGTCCAGCAGCGAGGTTATTCGCGAGGCCCTGCGTGATTGGCGGCATAAGAGACGGATACAAGCCCAGCAAATTGCCGAATTGCGGTCTGATGTGATGGTCGGAATAGCCGACGTTGAAGCCGGCCGTGTTCGGGAATTTAGTGCGGACCGGATCATCGAACGCGGGAGAGCGAAATTATCAGACCGTTAACGCTCCACATTACCGAACAAGCTGAAAACGACCTTGCTGAAATTTGGCTGTTCATTGCGCGCGACACACCAGAGAGAGCCAGTGAATTCATCGGGTAAATCGAGGCAAGGTTCGAACCGCTTCGTCATCACCCCGAAATCGGTCCCTCACGCGGCCAGTTGGCAGATGGTCTCAGAATTCATCTCTTCCATGATTACGCTATCTATTACTTGTTCAGCGAGACCGAGCTGATCATTGTCAGGGTTTTACATGGCTCGCGGGATGCTGCGGGACAGTTCATTGACGACTTATAAGTGCCGGCACATTGTCGGCGGTCCTCTGATCTGGCTCCTTTGAGTCAAATGTTTCAAAGTCGCGGCCAAGCCGCTACCATCGCCGTCCGGGTATCACGTAAACGGGGAGAGCAACCTTGGCCAACGCATTGCGGGACGTCGCCATTGTCGGCGTGGCTGAATCCGATATTGGGCGGGTGCCCGACAAGAGCAAGTTTCAGCTCTCGGCCGAAGCCAGCCGGTTGGCGCTGGAGGATGCCGGGTTGTCGGTCGGGGATGTAGACGGGTTGTTCACCACCATCATCACCGAAGGCGGGCAATTCTCCTCCATGCTGATGGCGGAATATATGGGCATCACGCCGCGTTTTACGGATTCAACCTCCATCGGCGGCTCCTCCTTCGTGGTCTATGTGGAGCATGCGGCCATGGCCATTGTGGCCGGGTTGTGCGACGTGGCGCTGATCTGCCATGGCAGCACCAATATCTCGGACCGCGGGGGACGGGGCGGACCTGTGTCCCAATCGACCGAGGTGTTCGGCCCCACCCAGTTCGAGGAGCCCTATGGCGTCTCCACCGTGGGCGCCTATGCCCTCGCCGCCCAGCGCCATATGCACCAATACGGCACCACCTCGGAACAGCTGGCGGAAATTGCCGTGGCGACACGCAAATGGGCCAGCCTGAACCCCAAGGCCCGCATGCGCGATCCCATCACCATCGACGATGTGATGAATTCACGGGTCATCGCCTCGCCCCTGCATCTGCTGGATTGCTGTCTGGTCACCGATGCGGGCGGCGCGGTGGTCTTGACCTCGCTGGAGCGGGCCCGGGATCTGAAGAAGGCGCCTGTTAGGGTGCTGGGCGCGGGCGAGGCCCATACCCACCGCATGATCAGCCAGATGCCGGATCTGACGCAAACGGCGGCGGCGATTTCGGGCAAACTGGCGTTCGAGCGCGCCGGGCTAACGCACGCGGATATAGACGTGGCGGAAATCTATGACAGCGTCACCATCACCGTGCTGCTGACCCTGGAAAGCCTGGGCTTCTGCGCCAAGGGCGAGGGCGGCGCCTTCGTCTCCAACCAGCGCACGGCGCCGGGGGGCGAATTCCCCATGAACACCCAGGGCGGCGCGCTGTCGTATACCCATCCGGGCATGTTCGGCATTTTCACCATTATCGAAGCCGTGCGCCAGGTGCGCGGCGAATGCGGGCCGCGGCAGGTGCCGGGCGCCGAAGTTGCGCTGTGCAACGGCACGGGGGGCACCCTGTCGTCCACCGGCACCATTATTTTGGGGAGGGATTGATCATGGCCCCAGCACAATTGGCGCCGCTGCCGAAACCTTATCAGGATACCGCGGCCTATTGGCAAGCCGCCCGCGAGCATCGCTTTATTATCCAAAAGTGCGCCGATTGCGCCGAATATCAATTCTATCCGCGCGGCGTTTGCAGCCACTGCCTGTCCAGTGCGCTGGAATGGGAGGAAGCCTCGGGGCGGGGGGAGGTTTATTCATACTCCATCAACTACCGCGCGCCCCATCCCGGTTTCGCCGATAAGACCCCCTTCGTGCTGGCCCTGGTCACCTTGGCCGAGGGCCCGCGCATGATGACCAACATCGTCGATTGCGATCCCGAGGCGGTGCGGATCGGCATGGCGGTCACGGTGACTTTCGACGATGTGACCGAGGAGGTGACATTGCCGAAATTCCGCCCGGCTTAGATGTGAGGCTGGCGCCCCCTACCGCGCCCGGTGATCCCGATCCAGGCCGGGTTTTTTGGGGTGAGGGTAGGGGTGGTGAAAGTCCTTGGCGACGTGTTCGATAGCGGCCAGCTTTGCGCAGGCCTCGCCATGCACGACGGCGATGGCGTCTTCGAGGCGGTAGTTTTCCGCCAGCTCGGCAGTGAATTCCGGCGTTTCCTCCGGCGGGTTGTCGCGATACCAATGCACGGTGCGGGCCATGGCCTCCACCGGGCCAACCAGATCCCGGTAGCCAAGCTCTGATTTCACCTTGTACAGATCGAATAATTGATGCTCCGAAGGGCCGTAGAACATCATCAGGCTACGGGCGGGATAGGCGTATTGGTCGGGTACGCCGATAACGTCGATCTCGCTGTCCATGGCCTTGCCGACCACCTGGACCCATTGGGCAAAGCTCAATTGCACTTCGTCGCCGCAATTATAAATCTGCCCGGCCGCCGCCTCGGGCTGTTGGGCCGCCAGCAGAACGGCATGGGCGACGTTTTCGGCATAGCCCCGCGTGGTCAGGGTCAGGCCGCCGTCGGGCAGGACGATGTGCGGGCGTTTGTCCATGAACCGGCGCATCAGGGTCCAGACCGCCGGTGTAATTTGCCTTGGCCCATAGACCACCGGATAGCGGAAATGCGTAGCGCTGTAGCGGCCCGCGGCGTGGCCCTCCATCACCGCATCCTCCGCCAGGCGGACCAGGTAGCCAAAGCGGAATTCCTCTTCGTCCGCCACCTTGGGCGCGTCTTCGGGCAGGGGGGTTTGCAAACCGGCCGGGAACAGCATCCCGGGGTGCAGGACCCCGCGATAGCAGGGCGCGCCGCCCACCGTGATCAGCCGGTCGGTGTAATCCCCGATAATCTCGGCGATATAGCGGATGCGCCCATACGTGGCGATGATCAGGTCGAAGCGGCGGCCCTCCAGGGCCGCGCGCAGGGTTTCCCGGAAATGCGGATCGCCGATGATCCGTTCCACCGAGCCAGGGATCAGGTCGCTGTCATGGGTGCCGCGATGCAGGATCGAGACATCATAGCCCTGGCCGATCAGGCCGTTTACAAGATGCGGCCCGGTCGGTCCGGTGCCGCCGATTACAAGCGCTTTCAAATGAGCTCTCCCTGCCGTGGCGCGTTAATCGCCACATCGATTGAATGATGATATTTCGCTCTGCTTACCGCAGCTCGAGAGTTAACCTGCGTCCAACGGCCACCGCAGCGCGCTGCATTGTGTGAAGCGTCACACTGGTATTGGCGGGATCCAGCAATCGGTCCAAGGCTTGGCGGCTGGTCTTCATGCGCCGTGCCATGGCGGCCTTGTTCAAGCCTTCCGATTGCATGGCCGCCTTGATCTGATCGGCGAGAATTTCCTTGATCGCCTGTTCTTCCGCGCCCTCGAGCAAGTCGTCTTCGGCAAGGAAGTCATCGAAGGAAGTCCCGATATTTTTCTTGGCAACCATACTATTTCACGCCCTTCATTTTTTTCCGCGCGATAGATATTTCCCGGTCAGGAGTTGCTTGGGTCTTTTTGATAAAGCCATGCAATAGGATCATTCCGCCTCCCTGAATGCAGAATAAAATTCGCGCAATGCGTTTATCCGAAATATTGCTGCGAACTTCGTACATGCCCTTTTCGAGATTGCGGCTATATGGCATGCCAATGGGCCAGCCAAATTCGACCTTCTGTATATCCTTGCCAATTGTGCGCCGGTCATCCTTGCTCAAACCCAAAAGCCAATCCCGAACCGGCTCCTTTCCGCTATCAAGCCGATAGAAGTTGGCCCGAATTTTCTTTGATCTGTCGATCATCGATGTATGTACCAAAAATGGTACATAATTTCAATATCTATTTCGCTAATGAATATCCGCCGAGTTGGCCATGGCCCGGCCCAGGACTTCCACGTCGAAGTCTGGTTGGCGGCAGGCCTCCAATATCACCGCTTCCCGGCGTTCCAGCAGTTTGCAGGCATCGGGCACCGCGCGGGCCACGTCGTGGGGGATGACCACGGCGCCGTGGCGGTCGGCGTGGATCAGGTCGCCCGAATGCACCATCATGCCCGAGACATTGACGGATTTTCCGAAATCCTCCAGGTGCACGTGGGCGTGGGAGGGCCCGATACGATCGGCGATGAATTGAAAGCCCGGCGCCACGGCGTCGATGTCGCGGACCGAGCCGTCGGTGACCACGCCCAGGCAGCCCAGGTTGAAGTGGATGGTGGATTGCACCTCGCCCCAAAAGGCGCCGTAGGCCCGGCGCGGGCCGTCCATGTCCTGGATGATGGCGACGGTCGGGCCGGGCGCCTCGGCGATGTAGCGGTAGTAGTTCAGGCGCTGGTCGCGTATCTCGGGCCCGGGGCGGGTGGAGGGTTCGACCGAACGGATGTTGGCGGTGCGGGCATAGCCGACCATGGGCGCCAGGTCGGGGAAGGCACAGACCAGGGGTTCCACCGTGAAGCCGATGGCCCGCCGTTCGGGCGAGGTGATCTCCAGGGCGTTGCAGATGGTCGGGGTGTCCCAGGCGCGCAGGGCGGCCAGTTCAGCTTCGTTCAGGGGTTCATTGCTCATGGTATGGTTCATACTCCCAGGTATTGATGTTGGATGTCCGGATTGGCGGAAAGTTCGTCTGAATTGCCGCTCCAGACCAGATGGCCTTTTTCCACAATAAAGTGTCGGTCGCAAATCGCCGTCAAGGCCTCGACATTTTTGTCGATCACCAGGATGGCTTGTCCCGCCGCCTTCAGGGCGGATAAACAAGACCAGATTTCCTGCCGGATCAAGGGCGCCAGGCCCTCGGTCGCTTCGTCCAGCAGCAGCAGTTTTGGGTTGGTCATCAGGGCCCGGCCCACGGCCAGCATCTGTTGCTCGCCCCCCGATAGCTGATCGCCCATGCTGGCCCGGCGATCGTGCAGACGTGGGAACAGCCCGTAAACCCGTTCAAGGGTCCAGGCTTCCGGCCCCGCACCGCCTAGAGGATCAGGCGGGCGGGCCGTGGCGACGAGATTTTCCCGGACCGTCAGGTTGGGGAAGATCTGCCGTCCCTCGGGCACCAGGCCAAGGCCAAGTTGGGCGATTTTGTAGGGCGGCAGGTCGTGCAGGCTCTGCCCCTGAAAGCTGACCTTGCCGTTTCGCGGCCGGTTCAGGCCCATGATGGCGCGGATCGTCGTGGTCTTGCCCATGCCGTTGCGGCCCATGAGGCTGACCACCTGGCCGGCCTGAACCTCCAAACTCATGCCGAACAGAGCCTGGCTTTGCCCATAGAAGGCATCGATGCCGGATACCTCTAGCATGACATCAAGCATCTCTCACCTCCTGGGCAGCCTCCGTCCCCAGATAGGCGGCGCGCACTTCGTCGTTGGCGCGAATATCGCCGGGCGCGCCGGTGGCGATGGCCCGGCCATAGACCAGCACGGTGATACGGTCGGCCAAGGCAAAAACGGCGTCCATGTCATGTTCGATCAGGATAATGGTGTGCCGGCCCTTCAGGTCCCGCAGTAGGTTCACCATTTTTGCGCTTTCGTCCCGGCCCATGCCGGCCATGGGTTCGTCCAGCAATAACAGGGATGGCCGGGTGGCCAGGGCCATGGCGATTTCCAGTTGCCGCTGTTCGCCGTGGCTCAGATTGGCGGCCGGTTCATCGGCGCGGCCGCTGAGGCCGATCCCGTCCAGGAATTGCCGGGCCGGCTCGCGCAGGGCCGGGTCCCGTCCCGCCGGCCGCCAAAAGCGGAAGGAATGTCCCGCATGGGCCTGAACCGACAGGGCCACATTGTCCAGGGCGGTGAACTCGGGAAAGATCGAGGTGATCTGGAATGACCGCGCCAACCCCAGGGCCGAGCGGGCCGGCGTGGACAGCATGGTAATATCGCGCCCTGCAAAGCGCACGCGGCCGCCATCGGATTTCAATTCGCCGGACAATTGCGCGATCAAGGTGGTCTTGCCGGCGCCGTTGGGGCCGATGATGGCGTGGATTTCGCCCTGTTCGATATCCAGGTGCAGGTCGTCGGTCGCCACCAGACTGCCGAAACTTTTGGCCAGGCCTTCTATTTGCAGGATCGGTTCAGCCATTCCGTTTGCCCCCTTTGCGCCAAGCTCCGCCGGCAAACAGAGCATGGATGCCACCCCGGCCAAACAGCACGATGGCGATCAGGATGGGGCCCATGATGATGGCCCAATGCTCGCCGGCGTTGGTCATGACCATTTCCATCCATAGGGGCAGATATTCCTCTAACAGCAGAAATGCCGTGGCCCCCAACACAGGGCCGATCAGGGTGCCCATGCCGCCCATGATGACCATCACCATAAGTTCGCCGGAATGGGTCCAGTGCATGACGTCCGGCGAGACGAATTCGTTCAGGTTCGCGAACAGAACGCCCGCCAGGCCGCAGATGGTCGAGGCCAGGGTGAAGGCCGCCAGCTTGTAGCGGTAGGTGGGGAAACCCACCGCCTGCATGCGCCGATCGTTGCTGCGCGCGGCCCGGATCACCATGCCGAAGCGGGACAGCACCAGGCGATGCAGACCAAACAGGACCAGGGCCAGAACCACGAAGATCACGTAATAGAACTGCATGGCGTCATACATGTCGATAACGCCGCCAAACTCGCTGCGCATGGATGACATGCCGTCGTCGCCGCCGAATTCCTCTAAACTGATGGCCAGGAAATACAGCATTTGCGCAAATGCCAGGGTGATCATGATGAAATAGACACCGGTGGTGCGCAGGCTCATGGCGCCGAACACCAGCCCGATCAGGGCCGAGGCACCCAAGGCCACGGGGATTTGCAGAAAGCCGTTGTCCATGCCGTAATAGCTGAGAATGCCCACCGCATAGGCGCCGACGCCCATGTAGACGGCGTGGCCGAAGCTGACCATGCCGCCATGGCCCAAGATCAGATCCAAGCTGACGGCGGCAATGGCGAAGACCATGATGCGGGCGATCATGTCCAAGTAAAAGGGCTGGTCAAAAATCACCGTCAGGGGCGGTACCACCGCGAATATTGCCAGGGTGGCGAGGGAGAGCCAGATTTGCCGTCTGTCCATCGCTCAACCGGTCCTGGCCGGGAACAGGCCCTGGGGGCGGACCACGAGGATCGCCGCCATCAGGATATAAATCAACATGGAGGCGACGGCCGGCCCGGCGGTATCGGCGGCGGCGTCCGAGACGAAGGCGCGGAGGAAGACCGGCAGGGCCACCCGCCCCACGGTGTCGACCACGCCGACCAGAATGGCGGCGATGAAGGCACCGCGGATGGAGCCGATGCCGCCGATAATGATGACCACGAAGGCCAGGATCAACAGCGGCTCGCCAAGGCCCGGCTCGACCGAGGTCAGGGGACCCAGCAACATGCCCGCCAGCCCCGCGAACACCGCGCCCAAGGCAAAGACAAAGGTGAACAGGGTCTTGATGTTGATGCCCAGGGCGCCGACCATTTCATTGTTGGAGGCGCCGGCCCGGATCAGCATGCCCAGACGGGTATGGGCCACGATGCCATAAATTATTCCCGCCACGGCCAGGCCCACTGCGATGATGATCAGGCGGAACACCGGATAGGGGGCGCCGGGAATAATTTCCACTTGCCCGGTCAGATAATCGGGCAAGCCGGAATACAGCGATATGGGGCCCCAAATAATGCGCACGACTTCGTTGAAAAACAGGATCAGCCCGAACGTGGCCAGCACCTGATCCAGGTGGTTGCGACGGTAGAGGGTGCGCAGGGCGACAACTTCGACCAGCGCGCCGACGGCAAAGGTCGCGGGTATGGCCAATGCCAGACCGCCCAGGAATGATCCCGTCCAGCCAATAAAGGTCGTGGCCAGATAGGCGCCGATCATCACCAGGCTGCCGTGGGCCAGATTGACCATGTCCATGATGCCGAACACCAGGGTCAACCCGGCGGCGATCAGGAACAGCATCACGCCGAACTGTAGTCCGTTGAAGAATTGCTCCAACAGCAACAGGGGATCCATCTATCCAACTCTCGAATTTACGGGGCTCAAAATGAACGGGGGCGCCCCCAGAGTGGAAGGGGACGCCCCGTCACATACAGTGTTGTCAGCCAATTACCACTTCATTTTGCAGTCTTTGGCATAGGAATCGCCATGGGCCGACAGCACCACGCCAAGGGTCTTGGTGAAATACTTGCCGTCTTCAAACATGGCTTCCCGCAGATAGATATTCTGAATGGGGAAGTGGTTGTTGTTGAATTTGAAGGTGCCCCGGGTGTTGGGGAAATCGCCGGCCCGCATTGCGGCCCGCAATTTGTCCCGGTCGCCGACGCCGCCCGCCTTGCGGATGGCATGGTCCAGAAACATCACCGTGTCATAGGCTTGGGCAGCGTAGAAGGCCGGCGTCTTGCCGTATTTCTCGCGGTATGCCGCGACGAAGCGGCGATTGACGGTGTTGCCCAGATCCGGGCTCCAATGCTGCACGCCGTAGGTGCCCACGGCCGCATCCTTCATGGCCGGCAGGGTCAGCGCATCCACCGAATAAACCGAATACAGCGGAATTTTCTTCGACAAACCGGCCTGGGCATATTGCTTGACGAAGTTGATGCCCATACCGCCGGGCAGGAAGATAAACACCGCCGTCGGTTTCGCGGCGCGCAGGGCGGAAATCTCGGCCTGATAATCCTTTTGCCCCAATTTGGTATAGACCTCGCCGACGATATTACCCTTGTACATGCGCTTGAAGCCCTTGATCATGTCCTTGCCGGCCTGATAGTTCGGCGCCATGGCATAGACATTATCGATCTTCTTGTCGGTCATGTACTTGCCCATGCCTTCGGGCATGACATCGTTCTGGAACGAGACGTTGAAGAAATTCTCGCTGCACCGCTTGCCCGCCACGGCACCGGCACCGGCGTTGGAGCTGATCAGAAAGGTGTTGGACCGGGTGACCGGACCGTGGATGGCAATCAAAAGATTTGACCAGATAATGCCGGTGACGAACTGCACCCGGTCTTTCTTGATCATCCTGTTGGCCAGTTGTTTGGCCACGTCGGGCTTGCGCTTGTCATCGCCGTAGAAAATCTCGGTCTCAAAGCCGCCCAAACGGCCGCCCACATGCTCCATGCCCAATTCAAAGGCATTCTTCATGGGCTTGCCGATGATGCCGGCACCGCCCGATAACGTTGTGATGAAGCCAACCTTGACTTTTTCCGCCGCAACCGGTGTCGCGGCAATCGCCAAACCGGCCGCCACGGCTAGAATTCGTTTTGACATTCCCATTGCCATTCGCTTGTCCTCCCAAGACTTCTGGTTCTTAGAGCCGTTCCCGTGGTCGCGAGTGTATCGAAAAGCGGCCTGGGCCGAAAGCGCCTATACAAAAAACCTCCACTTTCCCCGCCATCCCCATTTCGAGAGTACGCATGAGACGTTGCGCGCGCCTCTTATGGCAATTAAGCTCTCTGGTGACGCGGGCGGCGACAGACTGGTTTGTATCCTGATGCCGGTCCGTGGGGGCGGTGGCACGGAGTCACTTCCCATAACAAAATAATTGGGACGAGGGAGGCAAGATCTCATGGAACGACGTAAATTTATTAAAGGCGCGGCAGTAGCAGGTGTAGCCACGGTGGCGGTTGCCGCATCAAACTTTCCCAAGCCAGCCCTTTCGCAAGGTCTGAAGGAATGGAAACTGGCCATGTCTTGGCCCCTGAATTCACCGGGACTGGGGACTTCGGGCCAGCGCGTGGCGCGGCGCATTACCCAGCTTTCGGGCGGCAAGATCAAAGTCAAGGTTTACGGTGGCGGCGAATTGGTGCCGGCGTTCGGCGTCTTCGATGCGGTCAGCGCGGGCGATGCGGAAATGTACCAATCGGCCGAATACTACTGGCAGGGCAAGCACAAGGCATTCAACTTCTTTACTGCCGTTCCATACGGACTGACGGGACCCGAGCATGCCGCGTGGATGAAGTATGGCGGCGGTCAGGAACTGTGGGACGAGCTGTCGGCGGAATTCGGCATCAAGGGCTTTCTTGGTGCCAGCACCGGTACGCAAATGGGCGGCTGGTATCGCAAGCCCGTCAACGTGCTGGACGACTTGAAGGGGTTGAAGTTCCGCATGCCCGGCATCGGCGGCGAAGTTCTGCGCGCCCTCGGCGTCACGGTTGTCAATCTGCCCGTGGCCGAGATCTATCCGGCCCTGGCATCGGGTGCCATCGATGCGGCTGAATGGGTCGGGCCTTGGCATGATCTGGCATTCGGATTTTACAAGATCACCAAGCATCTCTATTTCCCCGGCTTCCATGAGCCCGGCACAACCGGCAGCTTTGCCATGAACAAGAAGCTTTGGGATAGCCTGAACAAAGACGAACAGCTCATGATACAAGTGGTGATTGATGCCGAAGCGCATATCCAGTTCGCCGAATTCAATGCCCGCAATCTGGGTTCATTGAAGGTATTGCTGGACAAGCACGGCGTGCAGTTGCACGAATATCCGAGGGATATGCTGATCAAGATCGGCGAGGTTGCCGGTGACGTTGTGGCCGAAATCGGCAACACCGACGCGATGACCAAACGTGTTTATGACAGCTTCATCGCCTATCGGACCCAGGCCATTACCTGGGCCAAGATCGGCGAACAGGCTTTCATGAATGCCCGGTCGCTGCCGTTCGATTATTCGTAAGATCGGCTAGATCGGTAATTACAAGCTGTATTAGGGTACTCGCGCCGCGAAATAGGCGCGGGTGCCCACAGCGGTGTCCCGTACCGAAAGATATGACATGCCCGGAATTAGAGCCGTTGTACGCGCCATAGATAATTTTAACGAACAGCTGGGCCGTATCGTGTCATGGTTTGCCCTGATCCTGGTCCTGATGCAATTTACCGTCGTCTTGCTGCGCTATGTTTTTGGCATTGGTTTTATCCCCATGCAGGAATCCATCGTCTTCATGCATGCCATGCTTTTTTTGGTCGCGGCCGGTTACACGTTGTTGCATGACGGCCATGTCCGCGTCGATATCTTCTATGGCAGTGCCTCGGTGATCAACAAAGCGCGGGTCAATTTTGCCGGCGTCCTGATCTTCCTGTGGCCGCTATGCGCCTTAATGACGTGGAAGTCCCTGATATTTGTCGGCGCTTCGATCCGCGTCTGGGAAGGCTCGCCGGAAGGCACCTTCATGCCGTTCTGGCTGCTGAAATCCATGCTGCTGGTGTTTCCCTTCGTTTTGTCGTTGCAAGGCATTTCCTTGTTGGTCAAGTCCTGGTTCATCATGACCGGGCGGGAGCCGATAGAAATGCCCGGAGCCGAGGCGGAGGGATCAGGGGTATGAGTGTCAGCGAAATTTTCGTCATTCTGATGTTTTTCGGCGTCTGTGGATTTCTGATGGCCGGGTTTCCCGTGGCGTTTTCACTGGCCGGCACGGCGTTGATCTTCGCCGGCAGCAGCTATCTGTTCGGGGTCTTCGACCTGGCCTTCATGGGCATCCTGCCGAACCGTATTTACGGCAACGCCATGACCAGCGAGATTTTAATTGCCGTGCCCCTGTTCGTCTTCATGGGGGTGATGCTGGAACGTTCGAAAGTGGCCGAGGAACTGCTTGACACCATGGCCATGCTGTTCGGCTCGTTGCGCGGGGGCCTGGGCATATCGGTCTGCGTGGTCGGCGCGCTGCTGGCCGCCTCCACGGGGATCGTCGGCGCCACGGTAGTGACCATGGGTCTGCTGGCGCTACCCACCATGTTGCGCCGGGGATATGATCCGGCCCTGGCCTGCGGCTCCATCTGCGCCTCGGGCACCTTGGGCCAGATCATACCGCCCTCTCTGGTGCTCGTGGTGTTGGGCGACCAAATTTCCAATGCCTATCAGGAGGCACAGCGCCAGTTGGGCAACTTCGCGCCCGATCCGGTTTCCGTCGGCGATCTGTTCGCGGGCGCCCTGATACCCGGCTTCATGCTGGTCGGGCTTTATATCGCGTATCACATCTTTATCGCCATCGTGCGGCCGGAGACCTCGCCGCCGATCCCGCGCGATGAACTCATGGCGGGCCGCACCAACAAAGAGCTCGCGATCAAGGTCTCCCACGCCCTAGTCGCGCCCATGGTGCTGATCATTTCAGTGCTCGGCTCCATCCTCGCCGGCATCGCGACACCCACCGAGGCGGCATCGGTCGGCGCCGTCGGCGCCACGCTGCTGGGTGGATTGCGTCTCTCACCCGACAATCCCAAGCCCATATATGCCGCAACGGTCGGACTGATCGTTGTCCTTTTTCTCACCGGATCCATGGACTTGCGAGTGGCGCGGGACAACATTCCCACTGGCGACATGATTGGCATTTTCGTCGCCGTGATCTGCTGCACCGCCCTGATATGGGGCATCGCCGTCAGCCTGATGCGGGTCTACGGCACCGGCGGATTGCACGAAGTCATGCGCGCGACTACGCGGGTCAGCGCGATGGTTTTCGGCATTGTCATTGCCGCGCAGCTGTTTTCCTCGGTGTTCCGTGGCTTGGGTGGCGACGACATGGTGCATGCGTTCCTGACCTCGTTGCCGGGCGGCACCTTCGGCGCCATGGTCGTGGTCATGGCGATTATGTTCTTTCTGGGTTTCTTCCTGGATTTCATCGAAATCAGTTTTGTCGTGGTGCCCATCGTCGCGCCGATCCTGCTGTTGATGGATTTGAACCCGGTCTGGCTGGGCATCATGATTGCCATCAATTTGCAGACCTCGTTCCTGACGCCCCCCTTTGGCTTTGCGCTGTTCTATTTGCGCGGCGTCGCCCCGCCGTCGGTCACCACAATGCAGATTTACAAGGGCGTCATTCCCTTCGTCGCCATTCAAGTGGTAGCGCTGTTGATCGTGGCGATCTTCCCTGGCCTGACCACGTGGCTGCCAAGTATCATTTTCGGACCCTGATTTAAAGAGGCTCCCATGATCACAACAACCGTTGCGGGCAGTCTGCCAAAACCCAGCTGGCTGGCGGAGCCCGAGGTGCTGTGGGCGCCGTGGCGACTGGAAGGTGATGGCTTAATCGAGGGGCAACGGGACGCCGCCCTGGCCTGGATCAAAATTCAGGAGGACGCGGGCATTGACATCGTCAGCGACGGCGAACAATTCCGCAAACATTTCGTGCACGGCTTTCTGGAAACCATCCAGGGCATCGATTGGCGGCGCATGACCACAATGGGCATCCGCAATGACCGCTACGATGCCCAAGTGCCCACGGTGACGGCGGCCATTTCTCGGCCCACCCCGGTGCATGGCGAGGGTGTCAAATTCTGCCGCGCGCGTACAAACCACCAGTTCAAGATCACCCTGCCGGGCCCCATGACCATCTGCGACACCATCGCCGACGATCACTACGGCAGCCGGCCGGACATGGCCATGGCCTTCGCCGAGGTGCTGAACCAGGAGGCCCGCGAGCTGGACGCCCTGGGCGTGGACGTCATCCAGTTTGACGAGCCGGCCTTCAACGCCTTCATGGATCAGGTCCCCACCTGGGGCGTCGATGCCCTGCACCGGGCCATCGAGGGTTTGAGCTGCAAGACCGCCGTACACATTTGCTATGGCTATGGCATCAAGGCGAATATCGATTGGAAACAGGGCCTGGGCGATGAATGGCGCCAGTACGAGGAATTTTTTCCCGCCCTGAACGACAGCAGGATCGATCAGGTCTCCCTGGAATGCGCCAATTCCAATGTGCCGTTGTCGGTGCTGGGCCTGTTAAAGGACAAGGAAATCCTGGTCGGGGCCATCGATGTTGCCACGGATATTATCGAAACCCCCGAGGAGGTCGCGGCCACCCTCCGGGCCGCCCTGGAATTCGTCGATTCCGAACGCCTGATCGCCTGCACCAACTGCGGCATGGCGCCTCTGTCGCGTGAGGTGGCGGAGGCTAAGCTGAAGGCCTTGGGCGCCGGCGCGGCGTTACTGCGCGGCGAATTGCGCTAAAATTTAAAGCCGCGTTTGTCCTGACAATCTCAGCTCAGTCCTTTGCCAGCCTATGCTGTTGCGCCCTGGGGATGAGTTGACCCAAGGCCTCCCGCCGCACGCCCGCATCCACGCTCTCAAGACCAACCGGATGCAGGGCAAGTAGTAGTTCGCCGGCACTTGTTTGGCCCCAAAACCAGTCCGCCAGCTCGCGGCTGGTGACCCGGCCGGGCCGCGCCGTCGCAGCTTCCATATAGAATGTCTTCATGTCTTCCGAGGCGCCGCGAAAGGTCTGTCCCAGGCTAAGGGTTGTTGAAGGATTATCGGTGGAACCCCCGCCTGCCCATAGGGCATGGAGAAACCGCGCGGAGCGTTCAATGCCCATTCTAGCGGCACCAAGGCCCGTGCGCCCGCGGGTTTCCGTGGCCAGGGCTTGCCACGGCGTAAGATTGGAAATTTCGTCTAATATGCGCGCCAGCAGGGCCGGCTGATCCGTACCTTCGGGGGGCGGGAACGAGATTGGGCAGCTCCATCCCGTCATATCCGTGGGACCGTCGCCAGGCGCGTTGTCTGGAAAGTCATCGAGAATTGGCGGCGGTCCTGGACGCTCCAGAAGAGCAAGCGTGGCGCGGAGCACTTTGGTCTGGAATTCCGGATCGTCCGGCGCACCGAAGGGCCGGCCAAGTTCAAACGGCACCCACAGGAAGCGCGGCGGCCGCAGCCGCTCGGTATTTTCCCGCACCAGACTTATGCCTGTCGTGGCGACGCCTTCGTCCTCGATATAGTGTGCCAGCGCGCCCACGGCACGCGTGCAATTGGGTCAGACCGGGACAAGCACCGCGGCGTTGACCCCATCCTCCTTCAACATGCGCCCAACCTCCCGCCCCGTCGCCTCGAAGGCGGTGGGCAGCTGGCCGGCGCCATTAAAGGCGTAATGAAAATTGGCGATCGCGCCGATTTCGCCCGCCCTTTCCATCTCGCGCAGACGGTCCAGGGGGAAGACGACGTTCACATCCTGCTGAAATCCGGTGCGGTCGAAATTCACCGATGCCTGGGTCATCACCAGTTCCTCCAACCGCACATCGCCTGGGATTACCCGGTAGCTGAGATCGCTGAGGTTGAAATTTTTGTCATCCCGGCGGTGCAGACCGGCCGTCGTCACAATGGCAATCCGGCGCTGGGGGAGGGGCGGACCCGCGACAAAGGGCGCCGTCTCGAATTGAGCGCAATCCTTATCGAGAAGATGTCGTGCGCTTGCCGGCGATAGATCGCTAAGTTTCACCATGTTTCCCCTCCACAATGGCGTGAAGTGTAGCTGTCATGGTTTCGGCAAGCCATGCCCATTAATCGCCGAACCTAATCGGAGGCCTCGATATATTCGATGGTCACGCCGTCGGGGTCGCGCAGATAAACCACCTTGCGGCCGGCGTTGGGGCCCTTGTCGATCACCGTGACCGCGCCGATGGGCAGGACCTGATGCGGGGCCGAGGCGGCGACGGCGGCGTCCACATCGTCCACGTCGTAGGCCACATGGGCAAAACCGCTGTCGCAGGGGCGGCTGTCGACCTGGCCGCGATCGGCGGGGCCGTGATACTGGATCAATTCCAACCGGTGGCCGGGGCCCTGGATGTAGGCCACTTCGATATCGGCGCCGGGGACGCCGGAAATGGCTGCGATCAATTTGGGATCGCGGGGCGCCCGGTTCAGCATCTCAAAACCCAGAATCTCCGTGAAAAAGGCGATGCTGCGGTCCAGGTCCGAGACCGTGAAGGATGTATGGTTGGTGGCGAGAACGCGAAAGCCGCTCATGTTCGATCTCCTGATTACCAGCGTGCATAGGTGCCATGCGCGATGATCACTTGTCCAGTGGCCCGGCGACACTTAGGTTGCGGCCATCATGAATACCTTGAGCGCCGCTATAGATGGGACGTTGGGACGCCTGGCGCCCGGCAACAGGTCCGTTGTATTGATCCTGTTCTCCACCCTGTGTTTCACCTCCATGCATACAGTGATCCGCTACGCCTCCACGGAAGGCAACATCCATCCGTTCGAGGTGGCGTTTTTCCGCAATATGTTCGGTCTGTTGGTGGTGTTGCCATTCGCCCTGCG
>JAYGEA010000045.1:0-4590 GCA_046582635.1 Alphaproteobacteria bacterium | reverse complement strand
GATCCATTGCAGCCTTCAAGGAGGAGTTCCTCTTCATGAGGCTTCAAGCGTCTATCCCTGGGCTTTGAAATTGGCGGCTTTCGAATTTCCTGTACCGGGTTCGATATAGGAATACCCCAGTCTATCTTGGCTGTCTTAAGAACATGGCTGAAGAGGTTGATGTCATGCCTAACCGTTTGCGTTCCGGCTTGCTCAAGACGCTCATCCCTGAATTGCGCGAAATGATGAGCTCTAAGGTTTGACAGAAAAGTTTCACTGATTGAGTGTTGGAGCAAGCGCTTGATGCGATAAATTTCCTTATATGCGCTGAGCTTCTTTGGTGTCACCTCTTGCCCATATCGTTCAAGCAGATCGGACAATCTCATCTCGCTGTAGCGTATTCCATGATCGATCTGTTCACCCCTTTCTATACGGCCTTCTTGTTGTCGTCCCCATTGCAGTGCATCTGCTTTGAAACGGAAAGTCTTGGAAATTGAAGGGTGGTTTTTCCTTCGGACCTGGGTTTGCCAGCCTGTTTGTCGTTTTCGAATTGAAGCCATAGTGAAACTTCCTTGTGACGTATGTGTGACAAGGCTTGTTTCCGATTAGCTGTCTACCAGCTAAGTATCTGAGCTTATTGGAGCGGGCGAAGAGAATCGAACTCTCATCTTAAGCTTGGGAAGCTCCTGCTCTACCATTGAGCTACGCCCGCCTTGGGGCCTTTTACCACAGGTGATCACAGTCGCGCGAGGGGGATGTTTTGCCGCCCTGAACCGTTGACATCGGGGCGGCGTCTGCAACACTGCATCCGCGCCGCGAGGCTATTAGTTGAATGGGAAATCTCTTAAATGAGCAGTGCTGTAACGGGAAAAGATGCCCTCGCCCTTGATCGCGGAAAATTCGACGACCCCAGCCACACCATGGATGGTCGGCCCCGCGCCGCCGTGACATTGAACCGGCTCAAAACCCTGTGGTTCAACACGGGCACCCTGTGCAATCTGACCTGCAGCAATTGTTATATCGAATCGAGCCCCACCAATGACCGGCTGTCATATTTGTCGGCGCAAGAGGTCGGCACCATGCTGGATGAGTTGCAATCCGACTGGCAGGCCCATGAAATTGGCTTCACGGGTGGCGAACCCTTCATGAACCCCGATATTCTGGCCATGCTGGCGGATGCCCTGGGGCGCGGCTACCGGGTGTTGGTCCTGACCAACGCCATGCGGCCGATGATGAAGCTTTCCGACGGTTTATTGTCGCTGCACCAACAATACGGCGCACAGCTTTGCCTGCGTGTTTCGGTGGACCATTACGCCCGGGACGTGCACGATTTGGAACGGGGCGCGCACGGCTGGGACCGCATGATGGCGGGCTTGATTTGGCTGGCCCGGCATAATTTCAACATCAACATCGCCGGGCGCACCCTGTCGGGCGAGGACGAGGAGCATCTGCGCCAGGGCTATGGCGAGCTGTTCGCCCGGCACGGCATTCCCGTCGACGCCGGCAATCAGGGCGAATTGGTGCTGTTCCCGGAGATGGATGAAAACCTGGATGTGCCGGAGATCACCACCGCCTGCTGGGGCCTATTGAACGTTTCGCCTGATGCCATGATGTGCGCTACCTCGCGCATGGTGGTCAAACACAAAGGCGATGGGGCGCCGACGGTGATGCCCTGCACCCTGCTGCCCTATGACGAACGCTTTCGCATGGGCGCGACCCTGGCGGCGGCCAAGGGGCCGGTGCCGTTGAACCATCCCCATTGCGCCCGGTTCTGCGTTTTGGGCGGCGGTTCCTGCAGCGCGGCGTAATTCTAACTTTCAAATTCTAATTTCACGCTTGCCGTGATCGGCCTATGATGGGCGCCCATGAGTTATGAGAAACCATTTGACGGCCTGAAGGTTCTGGATTTGAGCCAAGGCTTCGCCGGCCCCTATTGTGCCGAACTGTTGTGCCAATATGGCGCCGATGTGACCAAGGTAGAGCCGCCCGAGGGGGATTGGGGCCGCAATCTTGGCATCGTTTATGGTGATCAGTCGACCATCTCCGTGACCGCGAACCGGGGCAAGAAAAGTATTGTTCTGGATTTGAAAAGCCAGGGCGGGCTGGCCGTGGTCAAGGATTTGGCGCGCCGATGCGATGTCTTCATCGAAGGCTTCCGCCCCGGCGTTTGCGCCCGTTTCGGCTTGGCCTACGACGATGTCCGCGCCATCAATCCCGGCGCCATCTATCTGGCCGTCAGCGGCTTTGGCCATCAGGGGCCGTACGCGAACCGGCCCGCCACGGACACCGTGCTGCAATCCTTTTCGGGCCTGATGTCCATCAACAAAGGCAAGGACGAATTCCCCCACCGCGTCGGCCACTACATCATCGATTGCGTCACCGCGTTGTATGCCTATCAGGCCGTCGCCTCGGCGCTTTACGCCCACCGTGACCTGGATGAAGGACGCTTCATCGATTGCAGCCTGATGCAGGCGGCCGCCGCTCTGCAAACCTCCAAGATCGCGGATTATCACCTGGAAGGCGGTTTGCCGGCGGAGAACAATTCGCCGGCGGGCAGTTACGACACCCAGGACGGCTATCTTGCCATCACCCTGGTCAAGGAAGAGCATTTTCCGCAATTGTGCCTGGCCCTGGGCCAGCCGACCCTGGCCGATGACCCACGATATAAAAACTTCGCCTCCCGCGCGGCCCATATGGACAGCCTGGGCCCGGCCATCCAGGAAATATTGCTGCGGCATACCGCCGCCGAATGGGCGGCGAGGTTGAGCGAGGCCGGCGTGCTTTGTGAGCCGGTGGCCGCCTATGGTGATTGGCTGGCCAACCCCCATGTGGTGGCCACGGAAGCCTTCCAAATGATGGCGCAACCGGGCATGGGGCAGGTGCCCCTGGCGCAAATTCCCGGCACCGTGCCCATCGATCCCGAAGATCCCCGCCAAAAGGCCCCCGATCTTGGCCAGCACAGCCGTCTGGTGCTTGAAGAATTGGGCTATGACGACGGCCGGATCGCCGCCCTGATGGCCGAGGGCGCGGTCCGGTAGGGCGGGTTAGGGCAGGGCGGGGCACGTAGAGCGGAGTGGGGCGCAATGGGGGAATTTAGGCCGGTTTTTCTGGTCAACGGTGTTTTGCTTTTGATCCTGGGCCTGGCCATGTTGGTGCCGGCCCTGCTCGATGCCCGTGTCGGCCACCCTGATTGGCAGGTTTTCATGGCGGCGGCCTTCGTCACCGGCTTCGTCGGCGCCGCCCTCAGCATCACCTGTTGGGGCAGCGGCAAAAATCTGAACCTGCGCCAGGCCTTTATTCTGACCACCTCCGTCTGGGTGGTAACACCGGCCTTCGGCGCCTTGCCATTTGTCTTTTCGGAGCTTGGTCTGAGCTATACCGACGCTTTTTTCGAAGCCATGTCGGGCATCACGACCACCGGTTCAACGGTGATTTCGGGGCTGGAGTTCGCCCCGCCGGGCATATTGATCTGGCGGGCCTTGCTGCAATGGATGGGGGGCATCGGCATTATTGTCACGGCGGTGGCCATTCTGCCTCTGTTGCGGGTCGGCGGCATGCAGCTGTTCCGCATGGAATCCTCCGATGCCTCGGAAAAGGTGTTGCCCCGCACGGCCCAGATCGCGGGCGCCATCAGCATCATCTATCTTTCGCTGTCGCTGTTGTGCGCCATCGTCTATTGGGCGGCGGGCATGCCGCCGTTCGAGGCTGCCGCCCATGCCATGACGACGATCGCCACGGGGGGGTTTTCCACCTCGGATCTGTCCATCGGGTTCTATGACAGTGCCCTGATCGACTACACCGCCATGACCTTCATGATCATCGGCAGCCTGCCGTTTTTGCTGTATTTTCAGGTCGTCCGGGGCCGGCCCCTGGCCCTGTGGCGGGACAGCCAGGTGCGCTGGTTCTTCGTCATTCTGGCCACCGCGATTGGCTGCATGACGCTCTACCAGATCAGCGGCAACCATGTGCCCCTGGCCCAGGCCCTGCGCTTCACCGCCTTCAACGTGACATCGATTATGACCGGCACGGGCTATGCCACGGATGATTACGGGCAGTGGGGCGGCTTTGCGGTGGTGCTGTTTTTCTTTGTCATGTTCATCGGCGGCTGCGCCGGCTCCACCTCGTGCGGCATCAAGATTTTCCGCTTTCAGGTGCTGTACGCCGCCGCCCACAGTCAGATGAGCCGCCTCCTGCAGCCCCATGGCGTCTTCGTCGCCAATTTCAACCGCCGGCCCATTCCCGATTCAGTGATGGATTCGGTGATGAGCTTTTTCTTCCTCTTCGCCCTGAGCTTCGCCGTGATGGCGGTGTTGTTGAGCCTCATGGGCCTGGATTTTCTGACCGCCGTCTCGGGTGCCGCGACCGCCATCTCCAACGTCGGCCCGGGCTTGGGCGATGTGATCGGACCCTCGGGCACCTTCGCGCCCCTGCCCGACATGGCGAAATGGCTGCTGGCGGCGGGCATGTTGCTGGGCCGGTTGGAATTGTTGACGGTGATGGTCCTGTTCACCCGGACTTTCTGGCGCAGCTAGCGGTGGTTAAGATTGTTCCAGGCCGGCCCGCGCCCCCACCCGGCCACCTACGTGAGTATCCTAATGGGTGGCCGGGTGG
>JAYGEA010000036.1:0-9665 GCA_046582635.1 Alphaproteobacteria bacterium | reverse complement strand
TGTGAGTGGCGTTTCAACAATCCAAAACCACAAGATCAATTACGGCAGATAAAACAGTCGGTTAAGCAGGAACAATCGTAGTTATCTGGGTCAGCCCCTATTTTTATTTCTATCTGAAACATTCGCTCCGCCCTGCCGGCAAATATGAGATCAAGCCTCGGGAGCGGACGAAGCGCCTTTTTCCGGCCCCATAAATCCGCTATGCAATCGCCATGAACCTGTTCCGTGCCTTCGCCACCGTGGGCGGATATACTCTTGCCAGCCGTGTCTTGGGCTTTGTCCGCGATATTCTGATCGCCGGGGCCCTGGGCGCCGGGCCGGTGGCGGATGCTTTCTTCGTGGCCTTCAAGCTACCAAATTTCTTTCGCCGGTTGTTCGCCGAGGGCGCCTTCAACGCCGGTTTCGTGCCGCTGTTTTCCGACCTGCTGGCCAATAAGGGGACGGGAGCGGCACGGGCTTTTGCCGAACAGGCCTTGAGCGTGCTGCTGTTGACCCTGTTGATCTTCGTCACCCTGGCACAAGTGTTCATGCCCTGGCTGATGATGGCCCTGGCGCCGGGCTTTGTTGACGATCCGGAGCGCTTCGATCTGGCCGTGGCGTTTACCCGCATTACCTTTCCCTATTTGCTGTTCATCTCCCTGGTCTCGCTCATGGGCGGGGTCTTGAATTCCCTGCATCGCTTTGCCGCCGTGGCGGCGACGCCGATATTGTTGAATATCTGCCTGATCACCGCCATCACCCTTGTCGCACCTTCGATGCCCAGCCCGGGCCACGCCCTGGCCTGGGGCGTGGCGGTGGCCGGCGTGGTGCAACTGATCTGGTTGGCCGCGGCCTGCCGGCGGATGGGCTTTGCCCTGCGCCTGCCCCGGCCCCGGCTAACGCCAAAGGTGCGGGAGCTGCTGGCTCTGATGCTGCCCGCCGCCCTGGGCGCGGGCGTGGTGCAGGTCAATCTGGTGGTGGATATCATCCTTGCCTCCCTGCTGCCCCAGGGCTCCGTCTCGTTTTTGTTCTATGCCGACCGCCTGAACCAATTGCCCATTGGCGTGGTCGGCGTTGCCGTCGGCACGGCGATCCTGCCGCTGCTGTCCCGGCTGGTGGCCCAGGGCGATCAACAAGGCGCCCTTGCGGCACTGAACCGGGCCATCGAGCTAACCATGTTCCTGGTCCTGCCAGCGATGTTCGCCTTTTTGCTGGTGGCGGACGAGTTGATCCTGACGCTGTTCCAACGCGGCCAATTCTCCGCCTCGGATGCCCGCATGACCGGCTTTGCCCTGACCGCCTATGCGATAGGTCTGCCGGCTTATGTGCTGATCAAGGTGTTGGGCCCGGCTTTTTTTGCCCGCCGGGACACCCGCACGCCGGTCCTGGTCGGCGTCGTGGCCATGGTGGTCAACTTGGTCCTGAACCTTATCCTGATGCAGTTTTTAGCCCATGCCGGTCTGGCCCTGGCCACCGCCATCGCGGCGTGGTTGAACGTCGTCGTGCTGTCGTGGATCTTGCACCGGCGCGGCGATCTTGTGGCGGACGGCCGGCTGATCCAACGGCTGGCCCGGTCCATTGGCGCCGCCTTGCTCATGACATTGGTGCTGGTCTGGCTGAAAGCAGTGTTGGCGGAGCAATTCACGGGCGGTGAAATGCAGCGTGTCATGGCGCTGGCGATATTGGTCGTGGCGGGGCTGGGCAGCTACGGCCTGGCGGCGGTTCTGCTCCGCGCCGTGCGCTGGGGCGAGATCAAGGGCCTATTGGCACGGCGCCGATAGGACGCTATGCATGGGTTCTCATCCCAAACCGTATCACGGATTGAATAATGACCCAGCCCAAGCCGCCCCAACCGAAGCCGCTTGACGGCATCAAGGTATTCGATGCCACCCAGGGGGTTGCCGGCCCCCATGCCACCATGTTGCTGGCCCAGCACGGCGCCAATGTGATCAAGGTGGAACCCCTGGACGGCGATTGGGGCCGGGGCCTGGGCAAGATGTATGGCGATCTGTGCGCCCATGCGGTGACCTTCAACCGGGGCAAGCGCTCCATCGCCCTGGATCTGAAGACCGAAGACGGCCGGGCCGTGGCGCAAAAACTGGCCAGCGATGCGGACATCGTGGTGGAAAGCTTCCGCCCCGGCGTCATGGACCGCTTCGGCCTGGGCTATGAGCATATCAAGGCCATGCGCGATGACGTCATCTATCTCTCCGTCACCGGCTTCGGCCAGGCTGGCCCGAACCGGGACCTGCCAGTAACGGATTCGGTGATCCAGGCATTTTCCGGCTTCATGTCCATCAACCGGGACAACGCCGGCACGCCGCAACGCCTCGGCATGATCGCCATCGACGTGATGACCGGGCTGTATGCCTATCAGGCCATATCCTCCGCCCTGATTGCCCGCATGCGCTTTGGCGGCGGAAGCTATATTGATTGCAGCCTGATGCAATCGGCCGCCGCTTTCCAGAGCGCCAAGATGATGGAGCACTATCTGGAGGACGGCGCCCCCCAGGTGCTGTACGTCCCCGTGGGCACCATGAAGACCGCCGACAGCTATATCAACGTCACCGCCATGCGGGACCGGCACTATGTCTCGTTGTGCGAGATTTTGGGGGTCGAGGAGCTGATCACCGATCCGCGCTTCGACACACGGGACAAACGCATCGACAACGAAGCCATATTGATGCCCATGATCCGGGAAAAATTCCTCCACAAGACGACGGCGGAATGGTGCGAGTTGCTAACGGCCGAGGGCGTGATGAATGCCGCCATCTCCACCTATGACGACTATCTGGCCGACGAACATGTGGAGGCCGTGGACAGCGTCGCCTGGGTGGAACA
The DNA here is from genome assembly GCA_046582635.1 of Alphaproteobacteria bacterium. GTDB lineage: Bacteria > Pseudomonadota > Alphaproteobacteria. Next base: position 6,845 of record JAYGEA010000036.1, on the reverse strand, counting down.
CGACGGCATGGGCCGCATACCCATGGTCAATATCCCCGGCCTGCCCAAGATCGCGGGCGCCGACGACATGACCGAATGCGCCCATATCGGACAGCATACCGCCGATATTTTGGGCGAGGCCGGCTATGGCGCGGACGAGATCGCCGCCCTGTTGTCCAGCAACGCCGCCCTGGACCACGGCGCCTGATGCCACTGAATTGGGGTTGTCATGGAGCCAAACCAACTTGAAGGCTTGCCGCGCCTGGCATTCGAGGCGACAACGGCATTGTTGAAGCCGCTGTTGGCCTTCAAACAATATGACTCGTTCCTCTATTGGCCGTTTCTGGCCTGCGCCCTGGCTCTCGCCGTCATCGTCTTCGTGATCAACCGCAACGGCGGCGACAAGTACTTCAGCCGCGCCGTTTGGGGCCATGTCTCGGCCAGGGCGGATTACAAGTTCTATTATATCAACGGCGTGCTGTTCCCGGCCATCTTCGCGCCCCTGATCCTGTCCGGCTCCTGGCTGGGCGTTTGGGTTCAGGATGGTTTGACGGCGTTGTTTGGTGATATTTCCGCGCCTCTGTCCGGGGCCTGGATGACCGCGCTCTACACCGTAGTGTTTTTTCTGGCCTACGATTTCGGCCGCTATCTGGCGCATTATGTCCAGCACCGTTTCGACATCCTGTGGCATTTCCACAAAGTGCATCATTCGGCCCAGGTCCTCACACCCTTCACCGCCTTTCGGGCCCACCCGGTGGACCTGATCGTCATGGCGACCTTCCCCGCCGCCGCCACCGGCCTGGTCAACGGCGTTTTCAACCATGTATCCGGGGGCACGGCGGGGCTTTATCTGTTCTTTGGCCTGCATGCCGGGATATTCGTCTACAATCTGGTGGGCAATCTGCGCCATACCCACATCTGGCTCGGCTATGGGCCGCTGTTCAGCCGCATATTCGTCTCGCCGGCCCAGCATCAGATCCACCACAGCATTGAGCCGCGCCATTGGGGCCGCAACATGGGCTTTGGCCTGGCTATTTGGGACGGCCTGTTCCGCACCCTGTATATCCCGAAGGACCACGAGAGGTTCGCGATCGGCCTGGGCGATGATACCGAAAGTCGCTACCACGGCGTCATCGGCATGTACCTCCAGCCGTTTCGCGATCTGTTCGGCAGGAATAAGGATAGCCACGGATTATCGTCCGGGGACGGTTGACCCCCCGGCAAGCTTGGGCAATAACCAGCCGGCAATTTTTGAAAGTTCAAAAACATGAAACGTATCTTCTCCGGGGTGCAACCCACGGGCAATCTGCACCTGGGCAATTACCTGGGCGCCATCCGCAATTTCGCCCGCCTGCAGGACGACTACGACTGCATCTATTGCGTGGTCGACATGCACGCCCTGACCATGTGGCAGGAGCCGGCCGAATTGCAGGCCAACACCCGCGAGGTTACGGCCGCCTATCTGGCCGCCGGCATCGACCCCAAGCGGCACATCATTTTTAACCAAAGCCAGGTTGCCGCGCACGCGGAACTGGCCTGGATCTTCAATTGCGTCACCCGCTTGGGCTGGTTGAACCGCATGACCCAGTTCAAGGATAAGGCCGGAAAACACCGGGAGAACGCCTCGGCCGGGTTGTACGTCTACCCCGCCCTCATGGCGGCCGACATTATGCTGTACAAGGCCACCCACGTGCCCGTGGGCGAGGACCAGAAACAGCATCTGGAACTAACCCGGGATGTGGCGCAGAAGTTCAACCACGACTTCGGCAAAGAGGTCTTCCCCATTGTCGAGCCCTTGATCTATGGCGAGGCCACCCGCGTGATGAGCCTGCGTGATGGCTCGAAAAAAATGTCCAAATCCGATCCTTCGGATTATTCCCGCATCACCTTCACGGACGGCCCCGACGAAATCGCGCAAAAAATCCGCAAGGCCAAGACCGACCCCCTTCCCCTGCCCACAAGCACGGAGGAATTCGAGGGCCGGCCCGAAGCCGCCAATCTGATTAATATCTATGCCTCCCTGGCCGATGTGACGGCGGACGACGTTCTGAAGGATTTTGGCGGCCGGCAATTCTCGGACTTCAAAAAGGCGCTGACGGAATTGGCAGTGGAGAAAATGGGACCCGTGGGTCAGGAAATGCAACGCCTGACCGCCAATCCCGGTCATGTTGACGCCGTCCTCAAGGATGGCGCCGAACGCGCCGCCGCCATCGCCCAGCCGGTTCTGCAAGAGGTTTACGAGACAGTCGGTTTCCTCAACGTGCGTTGAGTTGTTCCCTCACGATCTGGTGTGGCGATAGACCAGAAATGCGAACAATGCCATCCCGATGATCAGCAGGGCGGAGCCGCCGGCGGCCACGGATGCGAAACTTTCGTCGCCGGTCAGGATCAAGGTGACCCCGATGGCCTGCACCACGATGCCGGCGTTGAACAGGCCGAATTGCAGCCCCGCCAGACTGCCCTCCGCCGCCTCTGGCCATAACTTGTAAAACACCCCGAACAGCGCCAGGCTGACCCAGCCCAGGACGTTGATATGGGCATGCACCGGCATCAGGCCGTGATCCCCCGATGCCGCCATGATCTCGCCCATGATCATCCCGAACAGGGCGTAAATCACCGCCGTGCGAAAACACCAAGCCGCCAAGTTTTTCATGGTTTTTCCTAACGTGTAAAGTTAAATTAATAAAATAAGGTATTGTAAACAATACGTTTTATCGAGAATTGGCAGTATTTTATCGAGCGCGTCATCATCCAGGCCGGCAAAGCGTTCACGCAGGATGCGATAGCATTTGCCTTGATATCTGAAAGGCCGTTGGCGATAGGTGGTGCCCCAAATATTCACGGCGACGTCCTCGTCGCCTGCCTGCAGGGCCTCCGCATTGGCCTTGAAGAAGGGCAGATAAGCCTCGCCGCACAGCCCCAGAAAATCCATCACCGCCTGGCTGGGCGGCTGTTCCGGGTCCTGCCAGGGACCGGGCTCCCAGCCGGACATATCATCCATCAGGATCAGCCAGCAGAACGTCAGGGGCGCCCCCTCGCGCATGACGGGGGCGGCACCCGGGGCATGGGCGCCCGGCGTCATCTGGCCATAGAAAGAAAAATCAGCGCTGGATGGCCGGTCGCCGAACAGACCGATCCGTGAGCCGGCTAGTTTTTCGAAGGCCTCCATCACCAACTTGAACGTGCGGTCGATCACCGGCCGGTTCTCGGGCGAGACGCCGACCAGGGCATTGCGGCTCACCTGCCGATCCCGCATCTTTGAGCCATATGCTTCCACCTTGTCCCATGGCCCCGGTCCTTCACGGAACCAGCCCAGATAATGGCCATAGAATTCCTGGTCCGCCGCGTCCAGCCAACGCTGCTGATACATGAACTTGGTGGCCCATTCGTCCGACATATCCTCCAGCATGAAATTCAGGAAGGCCATGCCGGGATCATCGGGGAACACGGAACGCGCACCGGGATGACGCTGTTCCAGATAGTCCACGATGGGCGTGGAGTCGCTTTGATAGTGATCAATACTGGGGGTGTGCAAAATGGGAATGGTCGGTGGCTTCACATGGGCCACCTCATCGGCCACACGGGCCCGGATCAGCCAATCGAAGGGCAACCGCCGGTACCGCATCAAGGCCCGGATTTTCAGGGAATAGGGCGAACCGGGGCCGCCGATCAGTCTGTAGCGCTCTTCGATGGGCATACCCTATGCGCTGCCGCCATCGGTGGAGGGGGGCATGTCCAGGGTCGGGTTCTCGTCAAAGAAGCCGTCCGCCATCAGGGCAAAGCCGCATTTCACGACGGGCTGTATGGGGAAATCCTCCAACCGGGGCAGATGCATGATGCCGAAGGTGTGCCAAAGCACCAGATCGGCGTTCTCGATATTGCGGTCCGCCTCGGTCCAGGCCTCGACGCCATCTTCGCCGGTGCTTTGGTTCACATAGGCCCCCGCCGGATAGCGTTCATGGACGGCATAGGGCGTGGCCCAAATCTGATGCTTGGTAAAGGCCGCCCGCTTGGCCAGCAGGGTGTCGTCATGGTGGAAGGGGCGCACCATGCTGGGCGCCATCAACTTGTAGGCGGTGGGACCGCCCATGCGGTTTTGCCAGTTGGGATTGGTGATTTTCCAATAGCGCTCGGTCTCTGGGTTGCGGTTGCGGCGGGCGGCCTTTTCCGATCTCAGCACCACTTGGTCGGCATGGAAGGCGTTACCCCAGGGATTGCCCGCGTCCTTTTTGTCCTGCACCACGTTGACTTCGACCAGATTGTTGCCGACGCCGTCTATGGCCATGTCCAGACGGGCGCAGAACAGATGCAGATGGTTTTGCGCCACGACACCGGGGGCGACGTGGGTGCCGTAATTGTCCTTGGAAACGTCGTTATAGCCGGCGGTATTCATAAGCCCCGTCAGCTTCACCTCCAATTCGATGGTGCCGTCGAGGTATAGGTTCCAAAAGAAGCCGTATTCGTAATTGCCCACCGTCGAAACGGAGGAGATCACCAGGCGGCGGGAGCGCCGGGTCTCGACCGCCTGTGTCAACAAGTCGGTATGTTTCCACAGCATGCCGTCGTCTTCCTCGTGCATGCAGATGGCGTCTTCGATCACCACCGGGGCGCCGGCGGTATTGTTCACAACACCGTCGAAATAGTGGATATGGCCACGGCAGTCGCAGCCGATGGTCAATGAATTGGCCAAGCGCCCAAGGCCGTATTCACCCACGTCAAAGGCGTTCTTGCGGAAATGCCCGTAACTGGGATCACCGTAGGGCACGACCATCTCCGCCACCGCGGCGCGTTGCAGCAACGGCCGCACCCGGCCCTTGTCGTTGAAGGCCAGATCGTTCAGCACCAATCCTTCGCGGGCATTGAATTCAACATGAAACCGCCAGTTCAGCCAATGCACCTGGTTGCCGGTAACGGTAAAGCTGGGGCCGTCGGGCTGGGTGATGGCGATGGCCTTCAGATCATTCCGGGTCATGGCCGCGATGCGGTCGTAGCGGACGGCATAGTTCCGCTCCTCGCCTGGGACCTCCACCAGCGTGCGGTCCAGAACCTCCAGCACCTTGCCCTGGTTCAGATCGTAAATGACATTCAAACCCTCGACCGGATGGGCATAGCCGTTGTCGAAGGGATCGTTGCGGTTATAGACAAAACAATGGACGATGCGGTGGGCATCCTCGCCCTCCAGTCCGAAGTTGCCGGCCGAGAACGGATCGACCTGAACATGGCTCAAATCCGTGATGCCCCGCTTGGCCATGGCGGCAATGAAGTCCTGGTCTTGCACGACATTTTCAACGCAGCCGATGATGTCGTCCAACACCACCGCCGTGCGGGCATGGGGAATGATCGTGGCGCTGACCAAACTACCCCCGTCCAGATCCACCAGGCATTCCCGGACCGTTCCCGATCGGATGTCATAGATGCAGACGAAGGCCCGGCGCGGCAGTCGGCCGCCACCATCCCAACGCCGCACCGCATCACGGTCGGGGTAGTGCAGTTCAATGGTTTCGAACTTGCTGGCGTCGTTGAATTCATCCGCCCGTCGCACAACGGCGGCGGCGGCGTTAATCTCATCAACCGACAAGGGGTCAAGCGGGTGGTAGGCGGCAATCCCACCTTTGGTCATGACATTCATAGTTCCGCCTCCTAATTTTATTCACGCCTACCGAATGGTAGCCTTCAGAACACTTGACGCCAACCCGATCCGAACCGACCATGGCTGAAAATTAGGGAGAGGGAACAAAAATGGCCTTTGTCAAAACAGCGGACGAGGTGAAACAAATTTCGGCGGTGTTGCAGGCACCGCGCTTTACCGATGCCCGGCGCGGTTATCTGACCTTTCGTTCCGAACCGGATTTCATCGCCGAGGTTTTGCCTCCCGGCCTGGAACCAGGCGCCGAACCGCTGATCACGGTTACGGTCGGTCAATTCGGTTCCAACTGCGTCGGCGATTTTCTGGGCGCCACGATTTCCATTGCCGCCCGCCACGGCCAGACCGATGGAGCTTATGTGCTGACCATGTTCATGAGCACGGATCACGCCATCATCTTCGGCCGCGACCTGTTCGGCGAGCCGAAGAAGCATGCCGAGATATCCCTGAACATGATCGGCAACCAGTTTCGCGGCACGGTCGACCGCCTTGGCGTGCGCCTGGTCGATCTATCCATCAGCCTGGGCGATGACACCGGACCGGCGCGGAGCCAGGCCAACAGCTTCAACATCAAGGCACAACCCGCAGCCAACGGCATGGGCCTGGAAGCGGACGCGGTCATCACCCTGGCGGCCTTCACCAACGACCTCAGCGTCAACCGCGCCGGCCAGGGCACGCTGATTTTGGGCGGCGGCATTCACGATCCGCTGACCGACATCCCCATCAACGAGATCGTCGCAGCCGGCTACGTGGAAGGCGATTTGAGCGCCTCGGTGAGCGTCATCGACACCATCCCAGCCGCGGCCTTCCTGCCCTATGCCTACGGCCGGCTGGACCATTGGCCGGCCCTGGATACCTCCGCCCGGAAGGCCACTGCCGCCGAGTAACCCCTGGTCATGCGATTAGCGTAAAGGCTGGTTATTTATTGTGTCGCCGCGCATATCCCAGTTGCGGCAGCTATGTGCCCAGGCTGTGTAAAAACGTGATGGGTGTTATGATTCCTCATTGAATCGGATGAGGTTTCGCATGAAGCGATTTGTCGAAGGTTTTGACCGCAGCCAAAGCACCTTGTTCAACAGTTTGCTAGAACGCCGGCCGGCGCGTCTTGTCACGGTAGCGATGGCAAACAAAACAGCCCGCATCGCCTGGGCATTATTGGCGCATAAGGAAACCTACCGTGCCCCATCAGCGCCCGCCATGGTGCGGTAAAGAGACGAAGACA
>JAYGEA010000365.1:0-3119 GCA_046582635.1 Alphaproteobacteria bacterium | reverse complement strand
ATTCAGAGTTGGTGCGGGTGGGCGATCTGACGGCAGTTACCGATTGGACTCATGCTGTATGTGGGGTAAATGTTGTGGTGCACACTGCAGCACGTGTACATGTGATGCACGAACAGTCGGGAAATGTTATAAACATATATCGGAGGACGAATGTTGATGGCACGCTCAATCTTGCCCGCCAAGCTGCTGATGCGGGTGTAAAGCGCTTTATCTTTCTGAGTTCGATCAAAGTCAATGGTGAATTCACCTGTCCTGATAGGTTTTTTACTGCGGAGGATGTGCCTAATCCCTTAGATGCCTATAGTGTCTCCAAACTGGAGGCCGAACAGGGGCTATATGAGATAGGGGCTCAGAGAGGCATGGAGATTGTGTGCATCCGCCCACCGCTCGTTTATGGACCTAGAGTCAAGGGTAATTTCTTGTCCATGATGCGCTGGCTGGATCGGGGTGTGCCGTTGCCGTTGCGTGCTGTTCACAATCGGCGAAGTCTTATCGCGCTGGATAATCTGGTGGATTTGATCGTGACCTGCTTGGATCACCCCGCTGCCGCCAACCAGACTTTTCCGCTGAGTGACGATGAGGATCTGTCAACGAGCGATCTGCTGAGGCGTATGTGTGTGGCGCTAGACAGGCCGGTGCGCCTTTTGCCGATTCCTCCATCTGTTATACGGCTGGCGATGAAGCTGGTGGGAAAAGAAGAGATGGCGCTAAGACTATTGGGGGATTTACAGGTGGATTTTTCGAAGACCAAGAGGCTGCTGGGATGGAGGCCATCTGTCAGTGTGGATCAGGGTTTGAAAAAAACTGCCGAATGGTATCTGCAACTGCGATGATCAGGCTTCTGGATATTTTCTTTGCCGCGACTGGGTTGCTTCTGTTATCGCCGTTACTGCTGGTGGTGTTGGCCTTGGGCTGGTGGGATACCCGTTCGCCACTATTTCTGCAAGAGCGTGTGGGGCGGTGGAAGCGCCCGTTTGTACTAGTCAAATTCCGCACTATGCGCCCGGATACCGCCTCGGTAGGGACACATTTGGTCGATGCCTCTGCGACTACCTCACTTGGCCGCTTCCTGCGCCGCACCAAATTAGATGAGTTGCCGCAGTTGTGGAATGTTCTGAAGGGGGAGATGAGCCTTGTCGGCCCACGCCCATGTCTGTTCAATCAAGAAGTGCTGATTCGCGAACGTGCCGCCCGCATGGTGCTCGACGCCCGACCAGGGATAACAGGGCTGGCGCAGATTCAGGGGGTTGATATGTCTATGCCGAAGCTGTTAGCTGAGATGGATGCCCGGATGTTGGCGGATTTTAATCTGCGTAATTATTGCCGCTATATCTTACTGACCCTGCTTGGCCAGGGCGCCGGAGACAGGATATCTAAATGCTGAATATCTTCCACCGAGCCTCCTTCTTGGGACTGCCTCGTTACGTCAAACGTATGGTCGCGCTAGTTGTGGATATTAGCCTTTGCGCGCTGACCGTCTGGCTAGCCTTTTATTTGAGGCTGGATGAGTTTGTCTCGCTGTCTGGGCCGGTACTCTGGGCGATGGGGCTTTCGTTAGGGTTTGCCTTGCCGATTTTTTCTCTCTTGGGTCTCTATCGGACTATTTTCCGTTACTCCGGCTGGCCTGCGATGTTTTTGATAATGCGGGCGATTGCGCTGTACGGACTATTGTATGCCTGCATTGTGACCGCCATTGGGCTGGAAGGGGTGCCGAGAACAGTCGGACTGATCCAGCCGCTACTACTCTTTTTCGCCATCAGCGGGTCCCGCGCCTTGGCCCATTATTGGCTGGGCGGACTGCACCGAAATCAGTCGCAGATTGACGCCCTACCAAAAGTGCTAATTTATGGCGCCGGCGGTGCAGGCCAACAGCTTAACGCCGCGCTGGCGAACGGGTTGGATATGCGTGTGGTTGGCTTTCTGGATGACGATGACCTGCTAAAAGACCATGTGTTGAACGGTCAGCCGGTCTATTCTCCAGATGCTCTGGCCGGTCTTATCAAGTCGAAGAAGGTCAGCCATGTGCTTTTGGCTATTCCGAGAGCCAGCCGTCGCCGTCGCAATGAAATACTGGAGCGGGTGCGGAGGTATCCTGTTGCCGTGCGCACTCTGCCTAGCGTCAATGACCTTGCGAGTGGGCGCGTGAGTGTTTCAGATCTGCATGAGTTGGACATCGACGACCTGTTAGGGCGCGATCAAGTGCCACCCGATCACAATCTGCTAAGTAAAAACATCACTGATAAGGTGGTGCTTGTGACAGGTGCTGGTGGTTCCATTGGAAGCGAATTGTGTCGGCAAATTCGAATCGCTGCTCCAGCCAAGCTATTATTGATTGAGCAAAGTGAGTTTGCTTTGTATTCGATCCATGAAGAGCTACTTGGTTTGGAGTCGGCAGATGGCGGTTTGCAGTTTGATATAGTGCCGCTGCTAGCATCCGTGCAGGATGAGGAGTGGATGCGGAAGGTAATGTCCGCTTGGCACCCTGATACGGTCTATCACGCCGCCGCCTACAAGCATGTGCCAATGGTAGAGCACAACCCGGTAATGGGTATAAGGAATAATTTGCTTGGGACTCTAAAGACAGCCAAGGCTGCGGCAGAAAACGGTGTTTCGGATTTTGTCTTAATTAGCACTGATAAGGCTGTGCGCCCGACTAACATAATGGGTGCTAGCAAGCGTCTAGCTGAGATGGTGCTGCAAGCAATGGTTGCAACAGTTTCTAGCACTAAGTTCACAATGGTGCGGTTTGGTAACGTTCTTGAATCATCTGGTTCGGTTGTACCCAAATTCAGACAACAGATTTATGATGGTGGCCCCGTCACTTTGACACACGCGGAGATCACGCGTTTCTTCATGACGATCTCTGAAGCAGCCCAGTTGGTCATTCAAGCTGGGGCTTTGGCAGAAGGAGGTGATGTTTTCGTGCTGGACATGGGGCAACCGATCAAAGTCATGGACTTGGCTCGGCGCATGATTGAGCTCTCAGGTTTGATTGTAAAAGATGAGCAGAACCCGGACGGAGACATCGAAATCAAGATTACCGGCCTGCGCCCAGGTGAAAAACTATACGAGGAGCTTATTATCGGCAACAACCTGACGCCAACTTCCCATCCAAAGAT
>JAYGEA010000083.1:0-17456 GCA_046582635.1 Alphaproteobacteria bacterium | reverse complement strand
TGATAACCGTTCGGGGGAGGTTGAGCGTCTTTTGAAACCCATCCTGGCGTTGCTCAATCGCCAGCCCGGCCGTCACCATGAGGCACCAAAACGCTACCGCCATGATCATTATCGTGCCGGCAAAAACCGCCATCACGGCTTTCGTGGCCGCAAGTTCCGTGGCCAGAAGGGCCGTCATGACCATCGTTACTTTCGCAGCGCGCGCCGGCATCACGCCTGGCACCGGCGTAATGACCGCCGTCCCCACGGGCATGGCCGTCATGACCGCCGCCGCTACATCAACGGCTAGCTGAAATCGGCCCGTCGGCGGCAAACGCCGGCGGGCCGATTTCGGCCCCCAACGGACCGGGAAATGCTATATTGTCGCCATGATGGAATTTGCGGAGGGCGCAACGTGGAACTGACAGGTGAATACCGTATCGCCGCCAGCCGGGAACAGGTCTGGGCGGCATTGAATGATCCGGAAATCCTCAAGGCCTCGATCCCCGGCTGTACCGCCCTGGATGCCGTGGGGACGGATAGTTTTACCGCCACCGTGACCGCCAAGGTGGGGCCGGTGAAGGCGAAGTTCCAGGGTCAGGTCACCCTGTCGGACATGGACCCGCCCAACGGCTACACCATTCAGGGTGAGGGCAAGGGCGGCCCGGCCGGCTTTGCCAAGGGCGGCGCCAAGATCAGGCTGGAAGCGGACGGCGAGGGCACCCTGCTGCGCTATGAGGTCACTGCCAACGTCGGCGGCAAGCTGGCGCAAATCGGCTCGCGCCTGATCCACGGCACGGCCCGGAAGCTTTCTGGTGAATTTTTCGAGACGTTTTCCACCTTGGCCGCCGACCCTCAATCGGCCCCATCCCCGGCCCCATCCCCGGCAGAAGAGCCCGCACCCGCGCCCGCCGCCGCGCCAGAAGATAAGGTTGCGCCGGCGGCGGCGGCGGAGCCCGCCGAAGATGAGGCACCCGGCGGTGGTCTGCCCACTTGGGTTTGGATTGGCGGGGCGATCGTCGTGTTGGCTATTGTATTCATGTATCTTTGATTTTGCCGCCGACCGGCGATCAGGGTCACTAATTAGCTGAATTCAATAATCCGGGCTTGACCTAAAGGCGGCAAGGCGGAACACTCCCTGCACCGGGAAAAGACATAAGTCTTGCGCCCAAATACATAGTCGACAACGTTCGACTGGGAACGACAGGGAGGTACCACATGGCAACGGTGTCAATGACCGTGAACGGTCAGGCTGTGAGTGGCGAGGTCGAAGGCCGCACGCTACTGGTTCAATTTCTTCGCGAAAATTTAAGTCTGACGGGGACGCACGTGGGGTGCGACACCAGTCAATGCGGTGCCTGTGTCGTGCATGTCAACGGCGACAGCATGAAATCCTGCACCATGCTGGCGCTGGAGGCCGAGGGCGCCAGCGTCACGACCATCGAGGGTCTGGCCCAGAACGGCGAATGGCATCCCATGCAACAGGCTTTCCAGGATAATCACGGCCTGCAGTGCGGTTTCTGCACCCCGGGCATGGTGATGAGCGCCATCGATTTAGTGAACAAAAATCCTAATCCGGATGAAACCACGATCCGCGAACAGCTGGAAGGCAACATCTGCCGCTGCACCGGCTATCACAATATCGTCAAGGCGGTGCAACAAGCCGCCAAGACCATGGGGGGCTGATGCAATGGTTGAAAATGGCATAGGCACAAGCCTAAAGCGCAAGGAAGACGTCCGCTTTCTCACCGGCAAGGGCAATTATACCGACGACATCAATCGTCCGGGACAGACGTATGCATATATGGTGCGTTCGCCCCATGCCCACGCCACCATCAACTCCGTCGATATCGCGGCCGCCAAATCGGCGCCGGGGGTGGTCGGGGTGTTTGTCGGCCAGGATCTGCTGGATGACGCCGTCGGCGGCTTGATCTGCGGCGCATCCGTCACCGGCAAGGACGGCGAGGTAAATAAGGCGCCACCGCGTAATGTTCTGACCATCGACAAGGCGCGTTTTGTCGGCGATCCCATCGTCGTGGTGATCGCGGAAACACTGGCGCAAGCCAAGGACGGCGGGGAATTGGTCGCCATTGACTACTCTGAACTGCCCGCCATCGTCTCGACCGCCGGGGCGGACAAGGACGGCGCGCCGCAACTGCACGTCGAATGCCCCAACAACGTATCCCTCGACTGGGCTTTGGGCGACGAGGCGGCGGTGGATGCGGCCTTTGCCTCCGCCGCCAAGACAGCGGAAGTCGAATTGATCAACAACCGCATGGTCACCAACGCCATGGAGCCGCGCGCGGCGGTGGGCGAGTACAATTCGGGGACCGACGAGACCACCCTGTATGTCACCTCGCAAAATCCTCACGTGCATCGCTTGGTGATGTCCGCCTTCATGAACATTGCGCCGGAACATAAATTCCGCGTTGTGGCACCGGATGTGGGCGGCGGCTTCGGTTCGAAGATCTTCACCTATAACGAGGAGGCGATTTGCGCCTGGGCCGCGAAAAAGATCAACCGTCCGGTGAAATGGACGTCCGACCGCTCGGAAGGGTTTTTGTCCGACGCCCATGGCCGGGATCACGTCACCAAGGCGGAAATGGCCATGGATGCGGATGGCAAGTTCATTGGCATGCGGGTGACCTCCCAGGCTAATATGGGCGCTTATCTGCAGGTCTTTTCCATCGCCATCCCGACGCTGTTCCATGGCTTTCTGTTGGCTGGTCAGTACACCACGCCGGCGATCTATCTGGAAATGCGCTGCGTGATGACCAACACCGCGCCGGTGGACGCCGCCCGCGGCGCCGGCCGTCCGGAAGCGACCTACCTGCTGGAACGCCTGGTCGATGTCGCGGCGGGCGTCATGGGTTTGGATCCGGCGGAAATTCGCCGGCGCAACTTCATCAAACCTGACCAGATGCCCTACCAAACGCCGGTGGTGCAGTGCTACGACAGCGGCGACTACGACGCCTCCCTGGACAAGGCTTTGGCCAATGCGGACTACGATGGGTTTTCCGCCCGCCAGGCCGAGGCCAAGGGCCGGGGCAAACTGCGTGGCATCGGGTTGTCTTCGTATATCGAGGCTTGCGGCGTCGCGCCGTCGGCCGCGGTGGGCTCCTTGGGCGTGGGCGTTGGGCTGTGGGAATCAGCCCAGGTCCGCTTCAATCCCACGGGCAATGTCACGGTCTTCACGGGCACCCATTCCCATGGTCAGGGTCACGAAACCGCGTTTGCGCAGTTGGTGACCGAACGCCTGGGCGTGCCGGTGGAGAATATCGAAGTGGTGCACGGCGATACCGCCAAGGGCCAGTTCGGCATGGGCACCTATGGTTCGAGGTCCCTGGCCGTGGGTGGCATTGCCATCGCCAATGCCTGTGACAAGATTGTCGCCAAGGGCAAGAAGATCGCGGCCCATACCCTGGAGGCGGCCGAAGACGATATCGAGTTCGCGGAAGGCAACTTCACGGTTGCCGGCACGGACAAGACCATGTCTATCGGCGAAGTCGCCTTCACGGCTTATGTCCCCCACAACTACCCGGAAGGGGTGGAGCCCGGACTGGACGAGATTGCTTTCTTCGATCCCCTTAACTTCTCCTTCCCCGCCGGCGCCCATGTCTGCGAGGTGGAGATCGACCCCGATACGGGCACTTTGGAAATCGTCAAATACACGGCGGTGGATGACTTCGGCACCCTGATCAATCCCATGATCGTCGAAGGGCAGGTGCACGGCGGCTTGGCCCATGGTATCGGCCAGGCCCTGTTGGAAAGCTGCGTCTATGATGACGACAGCGGCCAATTGGTATCAGGCTCCTTCATGGATTACTGCATGCCGCGGGCGGACAACCTGCCGTCGTTCGATGTGGACTATGCGCCAACCGTGCCGGCACACAATTCACTGGGCGTGAAAGGCTGCGGCGAGGCCGGGGCCATCGCGGCCCCACCGGCGGTAATCAACGCCATCGTCAATGCCTTGGGTATCAAACATCTGGATATGCCAGCCACGCCGGAAGTGGTGTGGCGTGCCGCCCAGGCGGCAAGCTAGACCAGGGGAGAAAATAGATATGTACGACTTTAACTTCCAATCGGCTTCCAGCATCGACGATGCGGCGGCCAAACTTTCGGCGGCCGAGGACGGCACGGTGATGGCCGGTGGCCAGACCCTGATCCCGGTTTTGAAACTGCGTCTGGCGAGCCCGTCCGACGTCATCTCACTGGCCGGTGCCGGCCTGTCCGGCATCACCAACAATGGCGACAGCGTCACCATCGGCGCCACCACCACCCATGCGGAGGTGGCGGCATCGTCGGATGTTCCGGCGGTGTTGCGGGCGGTGGCGGAAGGTATCGGTGATGCCCAGGTGCGCAATCGGGGCACCATCGGGGGCTCCATCGCCAACAATGACCCGGCGGCGGATTATCCGGCGGCGGCTTTGGGCCTGGGCGCGACCATCACCACCAATCAGCGTGATATCGCGGCCGATGACTTCTTCACCGGATTGTTCGAAACCGCGTTGAACGATGGCGAGATCATCAAATCGGTGACCTTCCCCAACGCCACCAAGGCGGCCTATGCCAAGTTCCCCAACCCGGCCTCGCGTTTCGCCCTGGTGGGGGTATTCGTGGCGCAGGCGGCGGACGGCGTACGGGTCGCGGTAACCGGGGCCACGGATTGCGCCCATCGGGGACCGATGCTCGAAAGTGCATTGTCCGGCAATTGGTCGGCGGGTGCCTTGGACGGCATCTCCATTCCGACCGATCATATCAACGGCGACATCCATGGCAGCGCGGAATACCGTGCCCATCTGGTTGTCGTGATGGCCAAGCGGGCAGTTGAAGCCGCCGGCTGATTACATCTGGCGTTAGACATTGGCGGAGGGGTCCCGGCCTCTCCGCCTTTTCTTTGCCCTCGAAAAGACATAGTGTCCTGGTTAAGAAATACGTCATGTTTAGGATCGTTTCCCAGGGCCTCCGGGTAGGAGGCGTCCCGCCGGCGATGCGGGACATCGGCAAGGGACGCCGACGCCGTCCGGAGGCCCTGGGAAACGACCGTTTCGGCGGTCATACTAGCCCCTCGGACGTCGTCGGGTGCTCCTAATGATGTCCCACATCACGGCGGACCATCCTCCTAGCCAAGGGGCTTGTATGACCGTCCTAAACACGACGTATTTTTGAACCAGGACACTAAGTTGCGGGCCATGAGCACAGCTATTCCCTCCGATATCGACGCCACCCTGGCCCTGCTGAACCAGGGTGACTACATCGCCGACCGCAGTCTGGCGACCACCCTGTTTCTGGCCCTGAAAATGGGCCGGCCGTTGTTCCTGGAGGGCGAGGCGGGCGTGGGCAAGACCGAGATTGCCAAGGTGCTGTCGAACACCTTGTCCCGGCCCCTGGTGCGCCTGCAATGCTACGAGGGCCTGGACGTAGCCTCCGCCGTGTACGAATGGAACTACGCCCGCCAGATGATTGAGATCCGCATGGCGGAAGCTTCGGGCGATATCGACCGGGAACGCCTGGGCCAGGATATTTTCCGCGACGAGTTTCTGATCAAACGCCCCTTGCTGCAAGCCTTGGAGGCCAAGGATGGTGTAGCACCGGTGTTGTTGATCGACGAATTGGACCGCACGGATGAAGCCTTCGAGGCTTATCTTCTGGAAGTTTTATCCGACTTTCAGATCACCATTCCGGAAATCGGGACCATCGCCGCCACCCATCCGCCCATTGTCATCGTCACCTCCAACCGCACGCGGGAAATCCATGACGCTCTGAAACGGCGCTGCCTGTATTATTGGGTCGACTATCCGGATGCGGAGCGGGAGTTGGCCATTCTGCGCCTCAAGGTGCCGGGCTGCGAGGACATCTTGAGCCGCCAGGTGGTGGGCTTCATCCAGCGCCTGCGGGAACACGATCTGTTCAAGCTGCCGGGCATCGCCGAGACCATCGATTGGGCCACCGCCCTGACCGAACTGAACAAAATCGTACTGGAACCCGAAACCGTGGACAGTACCCTGGGCGCCCTGTTGAAATACCAGGACGATATTCAAAACATCCAGGGCAGCGAGGCGGCGTTGATCCTGGAGGATGTGAAGCGCGAAATGGCGGTGGGGATCAAGTGATAGGCGTTCGTGCTCTCGCTCTGGATGCCCGGATCAAGTCCGGGCATGACAATTTTACTGTGTCATTGCCGGGCTTGACCCGGCAATCCATGGTCCAGCTTGCATCATCATGAACAGCCCGGACCCCACTTCCGAAGAGTCAAACCGTCTGGCTGAAAACATCATGCATTTCGCGCGCGTGTTGCGGGCCGCCGGTCTGCCCGTGGGTCCGGGACGGGCCCTGGAAGGCGTGCGCGCCGTCATCACTGCCGGGGTCGGCAGCCGGAAGGACTTTTACTGGACGCTGTTTTCCGTCTTCGTCAACCGCCAGGACCACCGTGACCTCTTTGACCAGGCCTTCCACGTCTTTTGGCGCAACCCGCGCATTCTGGAACGCATGCTGCATGCCCTGATGCCCCAGGTACAGGTGGAGGCGGACGAGAGCAGGAACGAGGCGATCTCGCGCCGGGTGGCCGAGGCCCTGGGCAAGGGGGAGGGGGCGGAGGAGCCGCAGGAGGCGGCGGAAGAAGAGATCGAATTCGATGCCGCCCTGACCTATTCTGCCCGGGAAGTGCTGCAGGAAATGGATTTCGAGGCCATGAGCGCCGACGAAGTGGCCCAGGCCCGTGCCATCATTTCCCGCATGCGCCTGCCCATCATGGCCATCCCCACGCGGCGCTTCGGAGCCGATCCCCGTGGCCGCCGCGTTGACATGCGGGCAACCTTGCGGGCCGCCTTGCGTAGCGGTGGCGGGGTGCCATTGCGGCACCGCTCGCCCAAGTATCGCCACCCCCCCTTGGTGGTCCTATGTGACATCTCCGGCTCCATGAGCCGTTACAGCCGCATGTTCCTGCATTTCATGCATGCCATCACTAATGACCGGGACCGGGTGCATACATTTGTTTTCGGCACCCGGCTGACCAATATTACCCGGCATCTGCGCCATCGCGATGTTGATATTGCTCTTGAAAAAGTATCGGGCGGGGTCGAGGACTGGTCGGGGGGTACCCGCATCGGCCTTTGCCTGCATGATTTTAACGCCAACTGGTCGCGACGGGTGTTGGGTCAAGGTGCCGTGGTGTTGATGATATCCGACGGTCTGGACCGGGATGCGGGGATGGGTATCGGCGGCGAAATCCAGCGCCTGCACAAGTCCTGCCGCCGCCTGATCTGGCTCAACCCCCTCTTGCGCTATGATGGGTTCGAGCCCAAGTCCAAGGGCATCAAGGCCCTGCTGCCCCACGTGGATGATTTCCGCACGGTGCATAATCTTGCTAGTCTGGGTGACCTTGCGGACGCTCTGAGCAAGCCGCAATCGAAACGAATGGAGGCTGCCTGATGACGACTGAAATTGTCGAACACGACAAGGTTCTGGAAAAGGCCGCCGAATGGAAGGCGGCTGGCAAGGGCGTGGCGCTGGCCACCGTGGTCGCTACCTGGGGCTCGTCCCCCCGCCCCGTGGGCAGCCAGCTGGTAGTGGAAGATGGCGGCGATTTCGTCGGCTCGGTCTCGGGCGGTTGTATCGAGGGCGCCGTGGTGACCGAGGCGCGCCAGACCATCGCCGACGGCCAGACGCGGCTGATCGACTATGGTATCTCGGATGAAACCGCCTGGCAGGTGGGCCTGGCCTGCGGCGGCAAATGCGAAGTCTTTATTGAGCCTGTCGAATGAAAACAGAATTACTAGACCAGCTTCTCAAGGACCGGGCCGCCAAGCGGCAAGTCGTTGTTGCGACCGATATGGCGTCCGGCGATGGCCAGCTGCTCTATCCCGGCGAAACGCCGCCTGGTGACGAACTGACCGATGCCGCGGCCAGGGTGATGATGGCGGATAAAAGCGGCGTTGTTGAACTGGTTGATGGCCGCAAGGTTTTCCTGCATGTGCATAACCCGCCCCTGCGCATGTTGATTGTCGGCGCCGTGCATATTGCCCAGCCGCTATCGCAAATGGCCGTGCTGGCCGGCTACGACGTGGCCATTGTCGATCCCCGGCGGGAGTTTGCCTCGCCGGACCGTTTTCCCGGCATTACCATCATCGATGCCTGGCCCGACGATGGCGTGGATCAATTCGCCCCCGACCGGCGCACCGCCATTGTCACCCTGACCCACGATCCGAAGCTGGATGATCCGGCGTTGATCAAGGTCTTGCGCTCTGATGTTTTCTATATCGGTTGCCTCGGCTCTAACCGGACCCATGGCAAGCGTCTGGAGCGGTTTGCATCGGAAGGCTTTGGCAACGCTGATTTTGCCCGTATTCACGGCCCCGTTGGTCTGGATATCGGCGCCAAGTCCCCGGCGGAAATTGCCGTCTCCATCATGGCTGAAATCACCGAAGCTCTGCGCCGGCCCCGTATGCTAGAGAGCAAGGCGGCGGAATGATCTTTGGCCCCATGCCCCTGAGCGAAGCGGAAGGCGCCATCCTGGCCCATTCCGTCACCGCCAATGGCGTGCGCATGAAGAAAGGCCGTTATCTGTCCAAGGATGATATCGCTGCCTTGGCCCTGGCCGGGGTGGGGGAAGTCATCGCGGCCCGTCTGGAAGCGGACGATGTGGACGAAGATACCGCCGCCAACGCCATCGCCAAGGCCTGCCAGGGCGCGGGCGCCCGCCTGCAGGCCGCCTTTACCGGCCGCTGCAATCTTTACGCCGATGGCCCCGGCGTCTTGGTGATCGATCGGGTCCGGGTCAATCAGTTGAACCGCCTTCACGAAGCCATCACCATCGCTACCCTGGCCCCCCACGAGGCGGTGGAGGCGGGGCAGATGTTGGCCACCATCAAGATCATACCCTTTGCCGCCCCCCGCGAGGCGGTGGATGCGGCCATTGTTATCGCCACTCAAGGTGCGCCCTTGCTGCACATCGCGCCGTACAGGGCCAGGCGCGCCGGTTTGATCATGACCACCTTGGCGGCCACCAAGACGTCCGTTCTGGATAAAACCGCCGCCGTCCTGCGCGAGAGGCTGGAGCACCTGGGCAGCGTCCTGGTGGACGAAGACCGCTGTAGCCATGACGCCGCCGATATCGCCCATGCGGTGGGCAAGCAATTGGCCCTGGGCCTGGACCCGATCCTGATCTTCGGTGCCTCCGCCATCACCGACCGCCGCGACGAGGTGCCGGGGGGCATTGTCGCGGCGGGGGGTGAGATCAAACATTTCGGCATGCCCGTGGATCCCGGCAATTTGCTGCTGCTGGCGGAACATGGCCGGACATCGATCATCGGCCTGCCGGGCTGTGCCCGCTCACCCAAGTTGAACGGCTTTGATTGGGTGTTGCAACGGTTGTTGGCGGATCAGGCCATGGGCCCCGACGAAATCACCGCCATGGGCGCGGGCGGTCTGTTGAAGGAAATCCCATCCCGGCCGCAGTTGCGCGCCGGTGCGTCCGCGGCCCCGAAGGCGCCGCGCATTGCGGCGCTGATCTTGGCGGCCGGGCAATCCCGGCGCATGGGCGTGACCAACAAGCTGTTGGCGGAGATTGATGGCAAGGCCATGCTGGCCCGCGTCGTGGAGGCGGCAAAAGCCTCCCAAGTTGAGTATCTGCTTGCCGTCACCGGGCACGAAGCCGACACCGTTGCCGCCGCCCTGACATCTTACGATGTCCCGACGGTCCATAATCCCGCCTTTGCGGATGGTCTGAGCACATCTTTGCACACCGGCGTCGATGCTCTGCCGGATAATCTCGACGGCGTAATCGTGCTGTTGGGGGATATGCCCCGCATTGCGCCAAGCCATATCAACCGCTTGATCGCCGCCTATAACCCGGTGGAAGGCCGCGCCATCTGCGTGCCCACCTATCAGGGCAAGCGGGGCAACCCGGTGCTGTTCGGGGCGCAGTTTTTTGCCGAGATGACCCAGGTGGGCGGCGACAGCGGCGCCAAACATCTGATCGGCGAAAATGAAGATGAACTGGTTGAAGTGGCAATGGAAGATGACGCCATCTTCCTCGACGTGGAT
This sequence comes from Alphaproteobacteria bacterium, assembly GCA_046582635.1. GTDB lineage: Bacteria > Pseudomonadota > Alphaproteobacteria. The sequence continues at coordinate 7,430 of JAYGEA010000083.1, read as the reverse complement.
ACCCCCGACGCCCTGACCGCCATCCGCGCGGCCGGCCTCGATTAGTCTGTTGTACAAGCGATAGGAAGCAAAGATGAAAGTAGATGCTGTTGTCACATCCGATCTGGACAAGGCCGGGGCGGAGGCGCGGGAGCTGGAGGAAATGGGCTATGACGGCCTGAAATCCGTGGAGACCGCCCACGACCCGTTCCTGCCCCTGCTGCTGGCGGCCCAGTCGACCACCACGATCGATCTGACCACGGGCATCGCCGTGGCTTTCGCCCGTTCGCCCATGACCCTGGCCAATTTGGGCCATGACCTGAACGCGGCCTCCAAGGGCCGCTTCCGCCTCGGGCTGGGCAGCCAGATCCGCCCGCATATTACCAAGCGTTACTCCATGCCCTGGTCCTCGCCCGCCGCCCGCATGCGGGAAATGATATTGGCCATGCACGCCATCTGGGCCTGCTGGCACAATGGCGAGCCATTGGAATTTCTCGGCAAGTTCTACACCCATACCCTGATGACGCCGTTCTTCACCCCCACCAACACTGAATACGGCCCGCCCAAGGTCTATCTGGCCGCTGTCGGCCCCCTGATGGCCGAGGTCGCGGGCGAGGTCGCCGACGGCCTGCTGGTGCATGGTTTCACGACCCAGGCTTACCTGGAAAACGTTACCCTGCCGGCCCTGGAACGTGGTTTCGCCAAGGCTGGCAAAACCCGCGCGGATTTCGAAATCGCCTACCCGGTGTTCTCGGTCAAGGGCCGGGACGAGAAGGAGATCGCGGCGCAGACCAAGAAGATGCGCGAACAGGTGGCCTTCTACGGCTCTACCCCCGCCTACAAACCGGTGCTGGATTCCATCGATGCGGGCGACCTGCAGCCTGAATTGAACGCCATGTCGAAACAGGGCCGGTGGGAGGACATGGGCGACTTGATCGGCGACGATGTGCTGTCGAAATTCGCCGTGCAGGGCGATGTGGTTGAGATCGCCAAACAGATCAAAGCCCGCTATGGCCATATCGCCGATCGTACGGCGGCCTCCTACGCCACCCTGGACCGGGCCGAGCGTATCGCCTTCATTGAGGCCCTGAAAAGCGCATAAGCCGTTTCTGGCCTGTGCCCCATCGGCAACAATTGTGTCCACGGAGCAACATCGGCGCCGCGGATACCTCGACATCTGGCGCGCGGGCGCTTATATAATGGCGTCATGACGATAGACGGCAAGCATAGCCCTGCCTTGAACGTAGGGCGGCTCATTATCGGGCGACTTCGGTGCCCGGCCATGACTGATGGCCGGGACAGAAGTCGCGCACCGACAATGACCTCATTTTTTAACCGGGAGCTTGCCCAACATGCCGTCACAAAGCGAACAATCTAATCCAGTACCCCATTCCGTGCCCCAATCCGTGCTTTGTCCCGTGCCCCGACCGGCGGGGGCCGTCCACCACTTCATGATCAGCGCCGCCGCCGATGCCTCCACCCTGGCCAGGGTGGTCGAACTCTTTGCCCTGCGCGGCTTGGTGCCCGACGAGGTGAGCTGCAAACGCACGGACGATGATGGCTACCACATCCACATTGCCATTCCTGACCTGGCCGAGGCCAAGGCCGCCAATCTGGCCGCCCGCATGCGCAATATCGTCCCCGTCATGGGCGTTGTGCTGGAGCCCGCCCCCCATGCTTGAGGATTACACCTTCGAAAACGCCCATACTTTCGTGGGCCGGGAGATGGCGCTCTCCGATTGGGTGGAGATCGATCAGGAGCAGGTGACGAAATTCGGCGAAGTGACCCGCTGGACGCCAAAGGGCCATGTGGATCGCGTTTGGGCGGAGCGGGAAGGGCCCTATGGCGGGACCCTGGTGCATGGTTTTTTCATGCTGAGTTTAATCACCTATTTCCTGGACAGCGCCAAGGTACGGCCCAGCGGGGTGGCCTATACCTTGAACTATGGCCTGGACAAGGTGCGGGTGATCCAGCCCGTGGTGGTCGGCGACGGGGTGCGGTTGCGGGACCGAATATCGTTGCTGGACGTCTCGGACCGGGGCGAGGGTCGGAAACTGTTCAAGACCGGCCACAGCATTGAAATTGACGGCAGCGACAAACCGGCGGTGTTCGCGGAATATCTTAATTATGTCTTCGCCGAACAGCCGGACTGAGGCTGCGAACTGGAAACAGGGACAGCATTCCGGATTTTTGTGGCGCCGGACATGTGCTTAGGACGGCGGGTCCGGCAGGGTCAGGGTAATGGCGATGGCCAGGGCGACCAGGGAGGCCGCCGCCAGGTAGGCGGGGGTGAAACTGCCGCTGTAATCGGCCATGAGGCCGGCCAGGATGGGACCGAGGATCTGTCCCAGGCCCATGATGGCGGTGATGGTGCCGATGATGGCCGCCGCCCGTACCGGCGTGGCATAATCGGCCACGGTGGCGCTCATGATCAGGGGCACGCCGAACATGGACAGGCCGTACAGCGCGATTGAGGCATAAATCGCCATGTCGCTATCGGCATAAGAAATCAGTGCATAGGCGCAGGCCTGGAACAACAATGATACGGATATCCCGGCCCGGCGGCCCATGCGGTCCGACAGGGACCCCATCAAGGGCCCGCAAAACAGGCTGAAGACGCCCATCAGGATCCAGAACTGCCCGGCGCTGGTCTCGTCCATGCCATGTTCGCGCACCAAGGTGGTGATGATAAATGTGCCGTAGACCACGTAGGTGGCGCCGAACAAAAAGTAGATTACACCCAATCGGGTGATCACCTTGGCCAAGCCTTGTGGCGCGTTGGTCGGCGGTGTCACCGCCGCATTGCTATTGGTGCCGGCTGCCGTGCCGGCATTTTCCTCGCCAAAAGGTTCCAGCCCCAATTCCGCAGGCCGGTTGCGCACCACGATCAGGCAGAACAGCACCAGGGGCAGGCACACCGCCGCCAGGCCGCCCCAGCCCAGGCGCCAGCCGATTTGCCCCATCTCATTGGCGATCCAAGGCACCGACCAGCCGGCCAGAATAACCGCCAGGCCAAACCCGACGGAGAGAAAGCCCGCTGCCCGGCCCCGCCATTTCGAAACAAACCAGTGGGGCAGCAGGGACACGGTACAGACCAGGGCAATACCGCTGCCCAATCCGGTGACACCGTAAAGGGAAAGGATCAGCGCGAAACCCTTGGACAGGGCAACGCCCAGCATGGAGACGATGATCAGCATCAGGGCCATGACGATCAGGCGCCGCTCGCCATACTTCGGCAACAGCCGCCCCACCCATAGTGCGCCCAGCAAATAGCCGATGAAGTTGGCGGTGGAAATCCAGCCCATTTGCGCATAGTTCAGGCTCAACGCCTCGCCCATGGCCGGCAGCAACATACCCAGGGCAAAGCGGCCGATGCCAAGGCAGACAAACATGGAAAAGGTGGCCGCCAGCACGATCCACCAGCCGTAATGCATGCCGCCCACCGCCACAGTCGCGGGCACACGGCGCCGGTCGGCCAAACCGGCGGGCGGGCTCGTTGGTGGACCCCCTGGCGGGTCCCCCGTCGGACCCCCTGGCGTCATGGCTGTCGGCGGCGGTGGTTCAGGACTGGTCATGGAGAAACTGTCAACTTCTTGTCTCGTTCAATATACTGCGCGGGACACAGTACAAATTGATTGCAGTGATACGTGAACAGCGCTGGGGGAGCAATGAGGCCGGGCCAATATTTCACCATTTCGGCCGCGCCATGCCATTCCGGGTAAGGGAAGGCGAGGACGACGATGCCGCCTTGGCCTATTGCCTGGGCGAATTACGGCGGGAGGATCGGGACCGCTATCTGACCCTGTTGTTCGCGCCCAAGGCCCAACGGGTTGTTCTGGCGGGGCTGTACGCCTTTAATCTGGAGTGTGCCCGCGCCGTCACGGCGGGGGGCGAACAGCCGTTGCTGGGTCAGATGCGGTTGCAATGGTGGCGGGATGCGCTGGAAGCGCCTTCGGAAAAGCCGACCCAACCGGTCCTTGCCATTCTCGCCAGCCGGCCGGAGTTAACGCCGGAATTACGGCAGTTGTTGGCGGCCAGGGAAAGGGATTTGACTGATCCGCCATTCGCGACCCTGGCCGATGTGACGATCCATGCCCAGGATACGGGCGGTGCCCTGGCGGCCCTGGCGGCGGCGGCATTAGGCGGCGGGCATGGTGCGGCCGCCCGCGCGGCGGGGACGGCCTATGCCCTGGCCGGAATGCTGCGGGCCATACCCCATCAGGCGCCGGGCCGGGGCTTTCAAGGCCGGCTGTGCCTGCCACTGGACATGCTTGCCAGCGCGGGTTTGAGCCCGGATGATGTATGGACGGGCAGGAATATTGCGGCGGTGTCGGCCTGCGTCCGCGGCATAGCGGCGGCGGCGGCCCTGGAATTGGCCAAGTTGCGGGATTTGCGCGGCGTGGGCCCGGCCCTGTCGCCCCTGTTGCACGGCAGCCTGGCGTCGGCCTATTTAAAACGCCTGGCGAAGGCCGGCTTCGATCCGTTTTCGCCGCACTTGGCCCTGCCACCCTTGAGCCGGCCCTTGTTGTTATGCTGGCGCGCCCTGTTGCGCCGGCCTTAGTGCGCCGTCCCTAGCCCAGCCAGGCATTCAAGTCACCAAGCGCGCGGTCGGCATAGGCGGCCTTGCGCAGTTTTTTCTTCACGGGCGGCACCAACAGGGGGAACAGTCCGAAATTTGCGTTCATGGGTTGGAAGTCCGAATTGCCCCCATCCCGGTGCCGTGCGGTCCCGGTGATGTGACCCAACAAGGTGCCCATGGAGGTGGTTGGCGGCGGCAGATCCGGGGCCCGGCCAAGACGTTCGGCGGCGGCGAAGCGGCCGGTCAGCAAGCCCATGGCCGCGCTCTCCACGTAACCTTCAACGCCGGTTATCTGACCCGCGAAACGCAGTCGCGGCTGGGCGTGCAGGCGACACGTTGGGTCCAGGAGGGCGGGACTGTTCAAAAACGTATTGCGGTGAATGCCACCCATGCGGGCAAAACGGGCATTTTCCAGGCCGGGAATGGTGCGCAGAATTTCGACCTGGGCGCCATGCTTCAGCTTGGTCTGGAAACCGACCAGATTGTACAAAGTGCCCTGGGCGTTGTCCTGGCGCAGTTGCACCACCGCATGGGCCTTTTCATCCGGCTTGTGGGAATTGGTCAGCCCGACCGGCTTCATGGGGCCATAACGCAGGGTCTCGGGGCCCCGCTCGGCCATCACTTCGATGGGCAGGCAGCCTTCGAAATAGGGCGTATCCCGCTCCCATTCATGAAATTCCGTGACCTCGCCTTCCAGCAGCGCGGCGATGAAAGCTTCGTATTGTGCCTTGTCGAGGGGGCAGTTCAGATAATCCTTGCCGGTGCCCCCCGGCCCCGGTTTGTCATAGCGGGATTGGAACCAGGCGCACTCCATATCCACGCTATCCGCATAGATGATCGGCGCGATGGCATCGAAGAACGCCAGATGCTCCGCCCCGGTCAAATCGCCAATAGCCGTCGCCAGGGCCGGCGAGGTCAGGGGGCCGGTGGCGACAATGACGCTATCCCAATCCTCCGCCGGCAGGCCGGCAATCTCGCCTCGGGCCAACTCCACCAAGGGTTCGGCTGCCAACATGGCGCCAACATGATCGGAAAAGCTATCCCGGTCCATGGCCAGGGCGCCGCCCGCCGGCACCTTGTTGGCATCGGCGGCGGCCAGGATCAGGCTGCCGCAACGGCGCATTTCCTCGTGTAAAAGACCCACGGCCGAGGCCATGGCATCGTCCGAGCGGAAGGAGTTGGAGCAAACCAGTTCCGCTAGGCCCTCGCCCTGGTGCGCCTCGGTCATGCGTTCGGGGCGCATCTCGTGCAGGATCACCGGCACGCCGGCCCGGGCGATCTGCCAGGCGGCTTCCGATCCGGCCAGCCCGCCGCCGATGACATGGATGGGTTTGTGTTCGTTCACTGGTTCGTTCAGTTCGCTCAGTTCGTTCATGGGCGCCTAGATAGGCGCGAAGGGCAGTGGTGGCAACAGGGTTTATGAAAGGCGCGTACGGGTCGTTCCAAGGGCTGCTCCCGCGTCTCTTCGGAAGCAGTCTGCAAAACCCCGTAGCTGTTTTGATGCCGGTTCCCAACACCTCGCGGTCATTCCGGCAGGCCCGCCGCGCGCAAGCCGTCGACCATGCGCGCCAGATATTCGGGCTTGGCATGAGGCAACTGTTGATTAAGGTTAGACGCCGTTGCCTCGGGCATGCGCTTTAGGATTTCGGCCCCGGACTTACGGGCGCCCTCGTCGTCCCCAGCCGCCGCCAGGACAACCGCCAGATAGATGTACGACACCGGAAAATCCGGGGCCATCTTGATGGTGTTCCTCAGGTGCTGCTCCGCCTCTGCGTAGAGACCTAAATGCATAGATATATGGCCGTAGTTGAGCGTGTACTCTGGCAAAGGATGGGGCTCCAGGCGTGTGGCCCGTTCCATTGGTTCGATGGCGCGTTCTGCTGGCCGCTGAATACGAGTGTCGAGGAATAAAATAAGTAGCCTTCGGAAAAATTCGGGTCCAGCGCCAAGGCCTTTTCGTGCTCGGCCAGGGCCCGCTCGTGTCCTTCGTCCCACATGTACATCCAGCCCAGGTAGGAATGGGCCGCGGCCAAATCCGGATCCAGTTTCGCCGCTAATTCCGCATCCGCGAGGGCCTCGGCCAGGGCATCGGGCGCCGTGTTCCATTTGAAAAACCAGGCATGGAACTTGACATAGCTGCGAATGGCGAGAGCCCAGCTGAAACCGGGATCAAGTGCCAGCGCCCGGTCGAACATGCCGTGGGCCTCGGCATTGGCCTGGGGGCCCGGTTCGCGATAACGAATGCGTCCGCGCAGAAACCAATCGTGGGCCTCGTGGCTGTTGGTGTACTGGCTCTGTAGGCGGTGCGCCTCTCCATCCGACAACTGCACGGATAGAGCCGAGACAATGCGGCCGGTAATCTCGTCCTGCAACTCAAAAACGTCATCAAGGGTGCCGTCATGGCGTTCGGCCCAGACGTGGTGGCCGCTCCGGGTATCGATCAATTGGGCGGAAGCGCACCCGGTTGCCGGCCTTGCGGACGCTCCCTTCCAGCACGTAATGAACCCCAATTCCCGGCCCACCTGCCGCAGATCCACCGATTTCCCCTTATAAACGAAGGACGAATTGCGGCCGATCACCAGCAGGCCGGAAAGCTTCGAAATATCGGTGATCAGGTCCTGGGTCAGGCCGTCGGCAAAATACTCTTGCTCGGGATCGCCGGACATATTGTCGAAGGGCAATACGGCGATTGAGGGTTTGTCGGGCAAAGTTAATGTGGCTTTGGCGGTCGCAGGCTTAATAGTGTTGGCAGCTGGCGTCCATTGCCAAACCCGCACCGGACGGGCGATGTTCTTTAGTTTCTGATCGCCAACGTCAACAAAACCGACTTCGATACGACCGGCAATATTCTCATGCGCGGTGCCGGAAATA
>JAYGEA010000157.1:0-9467 GCA_046582635.1 Alphaproteobacteria bacterium | reverse complement strand
CCGCCAAACCTTTCACCTGGACCGCCGCCGCACAAGACATCATCAAAAAAGTGGACCGGGCGCGCAACACACTCAATCAAGTAAAAGCCGGTACTTCTTAAATGAGTCGGAACACTAGTTTCGAGTTGGCCTCTCAGATCGCGTCGGCGTCGATCAGGATACCAGCCAGGACCGCCGCTTCATCGCCCCGATTGACCCAGGCATGGTTGGTGCCCCGCTGGATCACGACGTCGAGAGGTTCCATGTCCACCTCGCCGTCGTCCAGGATCATGCTGACCCGGCCGGACAGCAGAATGATATAGTCGACGGTATCGGTCTTGTGCATGCCCGCTTGGCCCGAGGCGCTGTCATGGGCCCCGCTGGCGCCCATTTTGGCGAAATTCTCGGCATCCCGCCGGGCCCGCTCCTCGGCTGGAATATCCGCGTCCCAGGCGGCGGGCCGGACCTGGAAGAAACGGAAAACACTGCCATTGGCGGGCGGGGCCAAGGTAACCTGGGTATCGGCGGCGTCCACGCTGCCGCCACCGCTGTTGTCCGCCGGTGCGCCAAAGGTGCGCCATAAATCCGTCAGGCCACGGCCTTCCTGTTCAGGGTTTTCCAATACATGGGGTGAGGGGCCATCTTCGAGAATGATGGATCTACCGTTCTCATCATGGCCGGTGATGATCCGGCGTACCGCGCGCAACATGGCTCAAGTCCTCCAAATTAGTTTCGAGCAACGTTGCATGGTTTTAGATTTTGGAGAATGAAAAAAAGCCCCGGCTGCAATCTAGCGGCGCGGGGCTTTTTCATTTCTGTCCAATGGGGCTTGGTCACAGCACGGTTTTAAAGTCTGTCGATCCATCCCCATCTCTCGAACACGAGTTCGAGTTTTTGTTCGTTCCAAATGGTTAGGTGGCGTTGCGTTCAATCGCCTCTCCCATAAGTTTCCGATAAAAAACGCTAACGCATTATGTCAAATTCTGCAAGTCACATTATGGAAAATGTTACCCTGGACTCACCCCCGGATTTACCCCCAGATTTACCATTGAATGACGGGGCCGTCGTAATTACGGAAGCCGCCGTTGTCGGCGGCGCTTAATCCCGCGATAACCTGGCGAATGCCGCCGGCGCTTTCCTCGGGCGAGATATCGGCGCCGAGCCGCCCATGTCGGTGCGCACCCAACCGGGATGGAACGAGGTGATGATGACACCTTGGGCGCCTAGGTCATTGGCCAGGATCTTCATCGCCATGTTCACGGCCGCCTTGGAAGAGCGGTAGACAATGGAATTGGTCGCCTGGGTCTCGCCGATGGAGCCCATTTTGGATGAAATCGTGATCAGTTTCTTCTGCTTCGAGGCGGCGACATTATAGGCGAAAACTTCCGATACGCGCATGGGCCCGAACACGTTGGTAACGATGCAGTCCTGCCAGGCCGCGTAGTCTACGCCGCCACGGCCCGAATCCCGCTGGCCGATGATACCGGCGTTGTTCAACAGCACGTCCAGGGCTGGTCGCCCAGCTCGGACTTCAGGGCGGCGACAGAGGCGCCGTCGTCCACGTCCAATTGATGCAGAGTGACACGGCCATCCGAATGGCTGGCAACGCCGGTTAATTCGTCCGCTTGCCCAGGTGTGCGGCAGCAGGCGAAGACGCGCCAGCCGTCGGCATGGTACTGGGAGACGAATTCCAGTCCAATGCCGCGCGAGGCGCCCGTGATCATGACAGTTTGCATGCGCGGAACCTAGCGGATCAAAGCAGGCGGCGATAGATACGGGTTGCCACGATGGGCAGCATGTACATGGGCAATTGCGCCAGGGCGAAAAAAATCACCACTTCGGTCTGCGCCTTGTCCGCCAGCACGGCAAGGATTAGGGCCATGTTGCAGTTGCCCGCCATGTGCCCGGCGGTGAAGGCCAGCTTGCGGCCGGCGGGCAGGAATATCAACGCGCCAACCGCTTGCAACCCGGCATTGGCGATGAAGGCCGCGGCGACGGTGAGAAGGGCAAAGGCGGGCCGGGCCAGGAAAAATTCCGTCACGCCGGCCATGATGGAAATTGCGATGACCACCAGGCAAACCACCATCAGGCCGTCGATATGGGCGGCATGCCGGGCTAGTTTTTCCGGCGTGACGATCCAGCGCTTGATGATGACGGCGACGGCAAATCCGCCACCGATCATGAACCCCAGCCGGCCCATGAACGCCCCCAAGCTGATCTGAAGGTCCAGGCCCAGGAGCCACAAGGCCATGACGGGCAGGGTGAACGGCAGCAGGATATGGTTCACCACCACCACGGCGATGGCGAAGGCGGCATCCAGTCCCAGCATCAGGGCAAAGGCCGGCGCCGACATGATGGGGGCCGAGGCGGCCATGAGCACAAGCCCCGCGCCCAGGCCCGCGGGCAGGCCGAGGGCGACGACCAGGACCGCCATGCCCACGGGACAAATGAACAGACCGAAGACTGTAAACAATGCCAAGCGCAGGGGTTGGCGTGCCTGTTCGAAAATGTCAGAAAAATTCAACCGCAACAGGGCCAGGACCAGGGACGCAAAGATCGCCGGCGCCAAGGCGGGGCGCATGAAATCCGCCAGGGGCGGCAGCAACAATCCGGCCAGGACGCCAAAGGCGAGTAATCTCGGCGCGTGCCGGGCCAGGAACTTCAGCAGTTGCGGCACGGCGTTCATCAGCGTCCCACCAGCGCCCTCATTAGCGACCTAGCGCGATCATGACGACGCCGGGCACCACGAGGAACACCGCCATCAGGCTGCCGGGGGTAATGCTCTCGCGGCGGATCAGAAACACGCTCAACAACAGGGTGATGAAGGGCGAGGCGGAGACGATGGGGATCACCACGATTAGATCACCCAATTGCAGGGCCAAATTCAGGCAATAGACGGCAACGGCATTGATGGTCCCGGCCAGGGCGAACCAGCCGGTGCCGTGGCGGCGCCCCAGCTTCGGCAGGCTGCGGCGGCGGGCGCCGAAGACAATGGTGGCGACGATCAGCGAGACCGAAAAACTGACCAGGCCGGCGAAATGCGGGCTGGGCAGATCGATCATGGCGAATTTTGTCACCCCGTCCCCCGTCGCCCGGACAAAAGCGGCCAGCAGCGGCAAGCCCAGGGCCCAAAGGGGCCAGTTGCCCCGGCGCACGCCGCTGCCCCGCTGGGCCAGGGCAATGGAGCCGGCCATGATCGCCATGGTGCCCACGACAATGGGAACGGTCAGGCGCTCGTCCAGGAACAGGACCGCGAAGGCGGCGGCGAACAGGGGCGAGGTCGCGGCAAGGGTGGAGGTCGGCGTCGGTCCCAGATAATGCACCCCCAACAGGGAGGCATTGGCCGAGACCGACGGCTTGAACAGGCCGACAATGGCAAACATCAGGGCGGCGGGTGTCAGCCAATACCAGCTTTCCACCAGCCAGGGCGCGAACAGCCAGTAACAGATGGTGGTGGCGCCGATCTGCACTAGGGAGCCCGATTCCGAATCCGTGTGGCGCAATCCCTGATGCAAAATCTGAATGGAAATCGCGAACAGCGTGGCGGCTGCCAGCGACAGAAGAATAGGCGCCAGTGGGCCCAAATCGAAAATTTCAGCCATATATGTGGACAAACATCATAGCGAGACCGCGGCGCGGGCCGCCTGATCGTAAAGTCCCGAAAGCACGCGCAGCATGCGCGCCGCCTCGCCGATTTCCGCGTTGCCCTCGCCCAGGGCGCCATGGCTGGCGATCAGGCAGGATTCGCGAATTTCCCGATAGCGCCGGCACAAGTCCTCGCCAGCCGCGGAGATGGCATAGAAGGTTTCCTTGCCCCGCCGGTCCGTCGCGACCAGGCCCAGTTTGGACAGTTTTTTGAGGGAGTAATTCACCACATGGCTGTCTTCGATGTTCAACAGAAAGCACAGATCCGACAGCCGCTTCTCCCGCTCCCGGTGATTGACCAGATGCAGAACCAAAACGTCCAGGGCACCCAGGCCATCCTGCCCGGCGGCGGCGGTGCAGCGCACGATCCAGCGGTGATAGGCATTGATAGCCATGTTCAAACCGAATTCGAATTCGCTCAATTCCGCCGCATCTTCCGATACCAGATGGGCGGAGGAGACAATGGGCCGGCTGCTCATGATTCTGCCCTGCCAAAGGCCCCGCTGGTGGGCGTCTGGATGACGAAGATATCCTCCGCCTCCATTTCGGCACTGTCGCAGCCGCTCAGTTCCTCGTGGCCGCCGCCCGCCCGTTCGACCCAGCAGCGGCCCGCCTCGCCATCGCCACCCCCCGCCAGGCCATGGGGCGGGACCTTGCGCCGCGAGGATAGAATGGAGGCGGTCATGGGGCGCAGAAAACGGATACGGCGCAGGGTACCCGCCCCGCCATTGAACTGCCCCTTGCCGCCCGAACCGGGCCGAATGGCAAAGCTGTCCAGCAGTACTGGGAACCGCCATTCCAGGATTTCCGGGTCGGTCAGTCGGGAGTTGGTCATATGGGCATGCACCGCGTCGGTGCCGTCAAAGCCCGGGCCGGCCGGCGTGCCGCTGCAAATGGTTTCGTAATATTGCAGCTCGTCGTCGCCGAAGGTGAAGTTGTTCATGGTGCCCTGACAGCCGGCCAATTGACCCAGGGCGCCGAACAGACAATCGACGATGTTTTGCGAGGTTTCCACATTGCCGGCAACCACGGCGGCCGGAAACTTCGGGTTCAACATGCAATCGTCGGGAATATGCAGCTCGATGGGCTTCAGGCAGCCTGAATTGAGGGGTATGTCAACCTCCACCAAGGAGCGGAAGACATACAACACGGCGGCCCGACTGACGGCGGTCGGCGCGTTGAAATTCGTCTCCAGCTGGGCCGAGGTACCGGAAAAATCGATCTTGGCGGTGCGGTTGCGGTGATTGATGGAGACCTTCACCTTGATGATGGAGCCGTCGTCCATGGGACATTCAAAGCTGCCCGTGTTCAGGACGTCGATGACCCGGCGCACGGATTCCTCCGCATTGTCCTGAACGTGGCCCATATAGGCATACACCACGTCCAAGCCGAAATGTTCCACCACCCGGCGCAACTCCTGCACGCCTTTTTCACAGGCCGCGATCTGCGCCTTCAGGTCGGCGATATTGCTGTCCGGGTTACGGGATGGGTACCGGCCCGACGCCAGGACGGCGCGGATTTCGGCTTCCAGGAAGTATCCTTGATCGACCAGCTTAATATTGTCGATCAGAACGCCTTCTTCCTCCACATTGCGGCTATAGGGGGGCATTGAGCCGGGACTGATGCCGCCGATTTCCGCGTGGTGGCCGCGGGAGGCGACGTAGAACAGCACCTTGGCCCGATCGCCCCCGTCATCGTCGTCGAACACCGGCGTAATCACGGTGACATCGGGCAGATGGGTGCCGCCGTTATAGGGCGCGTTCAGGACGAACACATCGCCGGGACGCATGGCGCCCGCATGCACCCGGATCACCGCCCTGATAGATTCATCCATGCTGCCCAGATGCACCGGCATGTGCGGCGCATTGGCGATCAGTTCGCCGTTTTGGTCGAACACCGCGCAGGAAAAATCCAGCCGCTCCTTGATATTGACCGAGTTCGTGGTTTTTTCCAGCACCAGGCCCATTTGTTCGGCGATGGACATGAACAGATTGTTGAAAATCTCCAACATCACCGGGTCCGCGTCCGTCCCCACCGCCACCCGTTTCGGCAACGGCTGGATGCGGGTCAACACCAGATGACCCACATCCGTCAGGGCCGCCTGCCAGCCCGGTTCGATGACCGTTGTCGCGGTGTCTTCCCGCAGGATGGCGGGGCCGCTGACCTTGTCGCCGGGGCGCAGGTGATTGCGGTCGATCACCGGGGCGTCGTGATAGCCCCCGCTCATATAGACCTGGACGTTGGCCAGGGGGGAAATTGTGTCCACGCGGCCGCCATTGGTGCCATCAAGGGGCAAATCCACCGCCGGCTCGCCGGCGCCAATGGCCTCGATCGAGACGGCCTCGACTACATGCGCCTTGGAGGTGTCAATAAATCCGAACTGCTGCCGGTGGGCCTCTTCAAATGCGGCAATGATGCCGGCCTTAGGGGCAAAATCCACCACCAGCGCCGTGTCCGTGCCTTGGTAGCGAAGATGCACTTTGCGTAGCACCGATATGCGATCCCGGGAAATTTGCTGCCCGTCCAGCTCCGCCAGGCCATCGGCGGCCAAGTCATCCAGCTCCGCCGAAAGCTGCGCCATCAAGGCATCGTCGAGAACCGCTTCCACCGCCCGCTCCCGCATGGCGCTGACATCCGCCAGGCCCATGCCGTAGGCCGACAAGACGCCCGCCAGGGGGTGGAGGAAGACTTGTTTCATGCCCAGGGCGTCGGCCACCAGACAGGCATGCTGTCCGCCGGCGCCGCCAAAACTGCTGAGCACGTATTCGGAAACGTCATAGCCGCGCTGGATGGAAATTTTCTTGATGGCGTTGGCCATGTTTTCCACGGCGATGGTCAGATAGCCCTCGGCAATGGCCTCCACCGCCATGGGCTCTCGGCCCGAGGCGGCGATCTCGGCGGCCAGGACGGTGAATTTCTCCACCACGGCGTCCCGGTTCAGGGGCTCGTCGCCATTGGGGCCGAACACCTTGGGGAAGAAATCCGGGTTCAGCTTGCCCAGCATCACGTTGCAGTCGGTTACCGCAAGGGGACCGCCGCGCCGGTAACAGGCGGGGCCGGGATTGGCGCCGGCGGAATCCGGGCCCACGGTAAAACGCGCGCCGTCGAAATGCAGGATCGAACCGCCGCCCGCCGCAACGGTGTGGATGTGCATCATCGGCGCGCGCACGCGCACCCCGGCGACTTCGCTCTCGAAGGCCCGTTCAAAATCGCCGGCATAGTGGGAAACGTCCGTCGATGTGCCGCCCATATCAAACCCGATGATCTTCTCAAACCCGGCCATGGCGGTGGTGCGGACCGCGCCGACCACGCCGCCGGCGGGGCCGGAAAGGATGCAATCCTTGCCCTGGAACAGGCTGGCATCGGTCAGGCCGCCGTTGGATTGCATGAACATCAGGCGGGTATCGCCTAATTCGGTGGCCACCCGGTCCACATAACGGCGCAGAATGGGCGAAAGATAGGCGTCGACCACGGTAGTGTCCCCGCGCCCGACCATTTTCATCAGGGGGCTGACCTCATGGGAGGTGGAAATCTGCGTGAAACCAATCTCCTTGGCCACCTCCGCCACCGCCTTTTCGTGGGCGGTGTAGCGATAGCCGTGAACGAAAACGATGGCGCAGGCGCGAATACCGTCGTCATAAGCGGCCTGCAGGCCAAGGCGGGCTTCTTCCAGGTCCACGGGCGCGCGCTCGTCTCCCTGGGCGGTATAGCGGCCCGTCACCTCCACCACCTGTTCGTACAGCATTTCGGGCAGTTTTACGTCCAGATCGAACAAGCGGGGGCGGTTCTGGTAACCGATGCGCAGGGCATCGCGAAAGCCTTTGTTGATGACCAACAAAGTACGGTCGCCCGTGCGTTCCAACAAGGCGTTGGTGCCTACCGTGGTGCCCATCTTGACCGAGGCGATGCGCTCCGTGGGGATCGGATCGGTCTTGGCCACGCCAAGCAGGTCCCTGATGCCTTGCAGGGCGGCGTCCGGGTATTGTTCGGGATTTTCGGACAGCAGTTTGTGGCTGAGGTAGCCCGCCCCGGGCCGCCGCGCCACCACGTCCGTGAAGGTGCCGCCGCGGTCAATCCAGAAATCCCATTTATCATCGCAAGTCATTGATTTAATTACCCTTTATTTTGACACAAAGTTACACACGGATTTATTTTTGTGTTATATTACATATACTTAATTTTTTTCAGCACACCAATTTGACACAAATTTGACACACGGAACATACCTCAAAATGGGTTCTTTCATACCATTAGATGAAGATAAACAGGTGATGCTCTACACCCGAGAACTGAAACAGGGAACTACCTACTACGCAAGATTTAGGGTGAACAAACAAGAATTAGCAAATAATCAAAAATATCTGCGTGAAAGCATGAAAACTGCGAATTTTGAGGCAGCAAAAAATAGAGCCAATCAACGATTTGCTGAAATCAGTATCCTTCAAAATAATGAGATGGTGATAAGAGGCAAGACGGTAGAGCAAGGTATCAATTTGTTTGTGGAACAATATGAGAAAAGATTTAAGGAAGGATGGGACAGATATACAAAAGGAATGTTACGAGTTTATAAGAAACATGTTCTAAATTATTGGGTTCCATATGCCGGTGACTTGAAACTCTCCCTGTTAAGAGAACAACACTTTAGAGAATATGAAAATTGGAGAAGAGGTAATTGGAGAAAAAGTCCACCTGCCGAAAGAACTATCCAATTAGAAATTTCATCTATGAAATCAGTCATGACTTGGTGCAGACAGCAAGGTTTATATTCTGGGGAGCCTATCTCTTATGTCTATCGTATGCGTAATAACAATAGACGAAGTGCATTTTCTATTCAGCAATACAGACGGATCGTAACCTATTTGCGAACCAATGATTGGTTAGTGGTGGGTAAGCACAATAACGATAGCAGGATCATCAGACATCGTATGATGTTGAGAGAGTATTTCCTATTCGCATGTAACATCGGTATGCGTATCGGTGAAATGCGTGAAATTCGTTGGAGGGATGTGACATTTGCACAGACAGATGCAGGCAAAAAATATGTTCGTGTTAGGGCATCGCAAAAAACAAAACTGAAATCCAAAGGAGCCACTGAACGCATAGGAAGGGCAACTGCTGCTCGTGCATTACAAAGATTGAGAGAAACAAGGACAGACAATCTTGGAGCCAATGATTTTGTGTTCTGCAATCCTGATGGAAAACAGATTGCGGAATTTAGAGAAGGTTTCAACACTATGTTGAAAGGAGCCAGTTCCTACGTTCCAAAAAATGGAGAGGCAATGGATTGTGAATTTGATACTGATGGTGTCAAGTATACTCCCTATTGTTGTCGGCACACTTACATTACCTACCAATTAAGATACAGGAAACATAGTGACGTTTATGCAATAGCATCTAATTGTGCCACAAGTATTTCAATGATAGAACAATATTACAGTGATGCCAGGGGTGAAGATTTCGTAGACAAATTGATCTAAGTCTCTTTTTTCAGACATTCTTACAAGCAGATAAAGAGTCCACGTTATGTTCGTGATTTATTTTATCTTAGCTGTTATTGTTTTTGCCGTCTTTTCTGTATTATTTCTGTAGGGGTGATATAGACTTTATTGTAATTAATATTCAGAAGTGTGTTTGAATTTGAAACATTGTTGTTATTTTGGTGCTTTACGAACTTTTTTGACATTTAAGTAATTTTCAAGAATTTCGTTTGTATAAGTAAGTATGTAGGGATACGCATGATATATAGAGTTTAAAAAAAAACTTAAAACAATAAGAAAGAGATCAGATGAATGATCCAATTTTTAGAACAGCAGAAATTCCATTTATAGAAACTGAAGACCCAA
>JAYGEA010000138.1:0-4165 GCA_046582635.1 Alphaproteobacteria bacterium | reverse complement strand
AACCGACATGGCTGATTACACCGAAGGGGACATCGACGACAGCATGTGGGCCGTCAACTCAACACCCCGAAATGCCTCGGATATCGAACGCCCGCCGAGGCTTTCCTCGAAAACCTTCGAATTGCACTTGAGATGTGAATCCAGCCCCCTGTGGGATGAACACGACCAATTGGTTGTCAGCAATCATCAATTTCGGGAATTCGGTGGCAATGATATCCAGCGGTTCCGGACCGGCCTAACATTTGAAGAGCTCATTCGCAGCACCTCCACGGCCGGCGCTTTCTCCGAACGGGGTGATGCCCTGGAAGAGGCAATACATGAACGCCTGGAAGCCCATCGCAATCCACCGAGCGAAATCGAGGTTAGGCGTTGGAACCGGACCCTAAGCATTCGCGAACAGTGCACGCCCGATGGCGGAACGATTTCCATCGTCATCGACATGACCCTGCAGCGCCAATTCGAGGAACAATTGCATCAGGCCCTGAAGATGGAAGCAGTGGGACAGCTAACAGGCGGCATTGCCCATGATTTCAACAATTTTCTGGCGGTGATTTCGGGCAATTTGGAGCTTTTGGAGCGACACGCCAAGGGTGATAAAAATTTGCTGCGTTTTATCATGCGTGGTCTGGCGGCGGCGGATCGCGGGGCTGAATTAACCAACCGTCTGCTGGCCTTCTCGCGCCGCCAGCCCCTGGCCGCCCAAACCGCGACCCTGAACCGTCTGATCGATGGGATGCAGGACTTGGTTCGGCGCACTCTTGGCGAAACCATACAAATCAAGATCAAGATGGCCGCCGAACCCTGGCCGTGCCAGGTTGATATATCGCAATTGGAAAGCGCGATCTTGAATCTGGCCATCAATGCCCGCGACGCCATGCCTAATGGCGGTGATCTGATCATCGAAACCACCAATCTGGATTTGCTGGATGAGGACGCCGCCGGGCGGGAGAATCTGAAGCCCGGCCGCTACGTCACCCTTTCGGTCAGCGATACGGGCGAAGGCATGACGGCGGAGGTCATGGAAAGAGCTTTTGATCCCTTCTTCACGACCAAGGATGTGGATAAGGGTACCGGGTTGGGGTTGTCCATGGTCTACGGCTTCGTTCAGCAGTCGGGCGGCGAGGTCCGTATCGACAGCACGGTTGGGCAAGGAACCACCATCACAATTTACTTGCAGAGCACACCGGACGCCAACGCCCTAAATGGCCACGAGGAGGCAACCACGGTTCCCACCAAGAGCCACGGCGAGACGGTTTTGGTGGTGGAAGATGACGGCGACGTCAGGGAAATTGCCGTCGCGATGCTGATGGACCTGGGCTACCAGGTCCTGCAGGAAATAGAGGGCGAGGGCGCCTTGGCGTTGCTGGAGGCGACCCCGGACGTGGACTTGCTGCTGTCCGACGTTGTGCTGCCCGGCGGCATGAGCGGCAGAGCCCTGGCCGAAGCCGCCCGCATTATCCGGCCGGACCTTCGCGTGCTGTTCATGTCGGGCTATACCAAGGATACCTTTGCCGTCGACGGCCACCCCGAACCCGGCGAACAGCTTCTGGTGAAGCCCTTTCGCAGTATCGATCTGGCCCAATCCATCCGCCGGGCCCTCGACACGTAAATCCGTTTCGATGACGCCTCTTGACATTAGAACAAAACGTGAATATAAATCAAGGCAACGAACCCGGCATGCGGTCGGCGTTGCGGCAAGTGGCCCCGTCCCTGCCCCGGCAGCCAGATCCTATCGCCGGGTTTTGTCTTTTCCGGCACCGCAAGCGCTATTTGAGGTGCCCGATGAAGCGCTACACGGATTGTCAAGCGGTCGGGAGTATATATCCTTGCTATTGATTCGTTGGGTAATGGCGGTAGAGGCGGCAAAATATACAGCATGAACGACCTGTTCACACAGTCCGGCAAACCGGCACGGGGCACAAAAGGCGGCCATGGCAAACGGGGCAATGGGGGCAATCGGGGCGACCAGGGCGGCCGGGACAGCCGGGACCGGGGCGCCGATAATTATTCAGCCAAGGATATCGAGGTTCTGGAGGGGTTGGAGCCGGTGCGCCGCCGCCCAGGCATGTACATTGGCGGCATCGACGAGAGCGCCCGCCATCATCTCGCGGCCGAAATTCTGGACAATGCCATGGACGAGGCCGTGGCCGGTTACGCCGACCGCATCACCGTCGATTTAGCCGCCGACGGCACCTTGACCATAACCGACAACGGCCGCGGTATCCCCATCGATCCGCACCCAAAATACAAACCGAAATCCGCCCTGGAAGTCATCATGACGACCTTGCATTCGGGGGCGAAGTTTTCCGACAAGGCCTACCAGACCGCGGGCGGCTTGCATGGGGTGGGCATTTCCGTGGTCAACGCATTGTCGGAGTACCTGTTGGTCGAGGTCGCGCGGGACCGCAAGCTTTGGCGCCAGGAATATTCCCGCGGCGCCCCGACCACCAAACTGCAAGCCATGGGCGCTGTGGCGAACCGCCGTGGCACGACCATCGCCTGCCGCCACGACCCGGAAATATTTGGTGCCGGCATGGGTTTCCTGCCGGCGCGGGTCTATCGCATGGCTCGCTCCAAGGCATACTTGTTTCGCGGCGTGCAGATCCGCTGGAGTTGCGCGCCGGAACTGATCGGCGGCAAGGATCCAACGCCCGCGGAAGCGATCTTGCATTTCCCCAACGGATTGACGGATTTTCTCGCTGAATCCCTGCAGGATAGCCCCACCGTCACGCCGGGGCCTTTCGCCGGCCGGGCCGAACTGACCGAGGACAATGGCGAGGTTGAATGGGCCATTCACTGGCCCATGGAGCGCGACGGCTTTGTGAACTCCTATTGCAATGCCGTGCCCACCAGCCAGGGCGGCACCCATGAAAGCGGCCTGCGCGCCGCCCTGACCAAGGGGTTGCGGGCCTATGGCGAGATGGTCAGCGTGCGCAAGGCCGCTCAGTTGACCGCCGATGACGTTTTGGGACCGGCCGCGGCCATGCTGTCAGTCTACATCCGCAATCCGCAATTCAGCGGCCAGACCAAGGAAAAACTGTCGAACGCGGAGGCCGCCCGCTGGGTTGAGACCATTGTGCGGGACCATTTTGACCATTGGCTGTCCGGCGATCCGGAAAACGCCAACCGGCTGCTGGCCTGGGGCATCGAACGGGCGGACGAACGCCGCCGCCGCAGGGACGAGAGGGATATCAAACGCAAATCCGCCTCTCGCCGGGTGCGCTTGCCGGGAAAACTGTCGGACTGCTCGCAAAACACCGCCCAGGGCAGCGAATTGTTCATTGTCGAGGGTGACAGCGCCGGCGGCTCGGCCAAGCAGGCCCGCAACCGGGCTAATCAGGCCATATTGCCCTTGCGGGGCAAGATCCTCAATGTGGCTTCCGCCAGCGCGGAAAAGCTAAAAGCCAATCAGGAATTAAGCGATCTGCTCCAGGCCATGGGTTGCGCCACCAGGCTGCGCTACCGGGAAGACGACCTGCGCTATGAAAAAATCATCATCATGACCGACGCGGACGTGGATGGGGCCCATATCGCCTCGTTGCTGATGACGTTTTTCTTTCGGGAATTGCCCGATTTGGTCCATCAGGGGCATCTGTATCTGGCCCTCCCCCCCCTCTACCGTATCTCGCAGGGCGGCAAGACCTTGTATGCCCGCGATGATGCCCATCGGGAGGAATTGCTGGCTGCGGAATTCCAGGGCCGGGGCAAGGTCGAGATGTCCCGCTTCAAGGGCCTGGGTGAAATGCCGCCGCGTCAGCTCAAGGAAACCACCATGGATCCAAAGAACCGTACGTTGTTGCGGGTTGTGCTGCCGGACGACGGCGGTGAAACGGGCCATCTGGTGGAGCAGTTGATGGGGCGGAAAGCCGAGTCACGATATCGTTACATCCAGGACAATGCCCGTTTCGTCACCGACCTGGATGTTTAGGCGGCAAACACCTATCTCTCTATATATGGCTTTTGCCGAATGGGAGATATGCCGTGAAAATGCTGATCGGCGGCATCGCCGCCGCAATTCGGCTTGGTGCTGATTTTGTTGAAGAAGTCGCTGGATCGGATTGGTTGGTTGTGATTCCATCTTCTTGAGTGATTTGCTTTGGAGGACGGCTCGATGATGGGAACACAGGCAGCTCCGGAGCAGTTTTTTTACGATTTTTGTTTGGAA
>JAYGEA010000088.1:0-5027 GCA_046582635.1 Alphaproteobacteria bacterium | reverse complement strand
CTCCAGCGCATTGCGGCCGGGGCCATAAATGCCGGCCAGGCGGAAAATATGCACGGCCGGGCCATGGTCAGTTTTATTCTCATCAGCCCAGTCCAGCCAGGCCCGCTCCGCCGCCAGCCGCCGTTCGCCCCGGCGATGGGTGGGCGCGGGCGGGGTCTCCTCGTCCACCCAGCCGCCGCCCCGGTCGCCATAAACGCCAGTGGTGGAGAGGTAGCCAAGCCAGCGCAAATTGGGCAGCGCGGCCAGATCGGCGCCGTGACAAGCCAGCACCGGATCGCCGTCATCATCGGGCGGGATGGAGAGCAGGACATGGGTAACATCCGCCAGGATGCCGCCTGGGTCCGTCAATGGTTGCCGGCGGGAAAAGGGAATAAGATCCCTCTCGCCGTCCCGGCTGGTACCCGATATCGTCCAACCCCGGCCATGCAGATGCCGGATCAGGGCCTGGGCGGAGAAGCCGAGACCGAAACAAAACAAATTATGATCACCCACCGCCATCCAGACCTTGCCGCCACCATCCCAAGCATGGAAGGTAGGCCCATGTATTGCGCCAGACAATACCTTCCCCTGCTCTTCTGCCTGCTGCTGGTGCCCATGGCGGGCGGGTTGGCGGACACCGGTATCGACCATCGGCGGCTATATCGCAGTTGCATCACCTTGAGCTATCGGGACCCGTGGCAGGCGTTCCAGGCGGCGGAGGCCTGGGCCGCCGTGGATGGCGGCCCCGCCGCCCGTCATTGCGCCGCCCTGGCCCTGTTGGAGGCGAAACAATTCGACCGCGCCGCCCAACGACTGGAGGCCCTGGCCGCCGCCCTGCCCCCTGAACACAGCCCTTCGCCGGGCGATGTCTGGCTTTTGGGGGGACGGGTGGAGCGCGCCCTGCAGGCCATCGGCCTGGCCTTGCAATACGATCCCGACAGGCCATCTTTCCTGATTGACCTGGGCCGCATTCAGGCCGAACGGCGGGATTACGCGAAGGCCCTGGCCGCCCTCGACCGCGCCGCCGCCCTGGCCCCCGATAATGACGACGTCGCCGCCTTCCGGGCCAGCGCCCTGCGGCATCTGAACCGGACGGACGAGGCCATGGTGGCCATAGAACGGGCGCTAACGTTAAACCCCAACAATCCCTCCGCCCGGCTGGAGCGGGGTATCCTGCGCCAGCAATGGGGCGATGGGGACGGTGCGCGGGCTGACTGGCTGCGGGCGGCAACGGACCATGGCGGCACCCCCGCCGGCGATGCGGCGCAAGACCGCCTGCAACAAATGGATCTTAAGCGGAAATAGCGCCGGCCCATTCAGCTCTCACCGCGGCATCCTTTTCATCCGCCAGATGACGCGATGCCAGGTCCGCCAAGGCGGTGGGACCTTGCAATTGTCCAAGGGTCCAAACCGCCATGGCCCGCACCAGGGGGGAGAGGTCACGCAGCAGCGGTTCCACTTGCACCCAAAGGTGTTCGTCACCGCTGTTGCCGGCGGCAATAAGGACATTGCGCAGAAACCGGTCCCGGCCCAGGCGTTTGACCGGGGTGCCCGCGAACAGGCGGCGAAAGGCTGGGTCATCCAGCCCCAACAAGGTTTCCAAGTCAGTCATATCCAGGGCGGGACGGATCGCCATGACATTGTCGTGGGCTGTTTGGGCAAATTTGTTCCACGGACAGACCGCCAGGCAGTCATCGCAGCCAAAGATGCGATTGCCCATGGGCTTGCGGAATTCGGCGTCGATATGGCCTTGATGTTCGATCGTCAGGTAAGACAGACAGCGCCGGGCATCCAGCTCATAAGCAGCTGGAAACGCGGCGGTGGGACAAATATCCAGGCATCTCGTGCAAGCGCCGCAATGATCCCGCTCCCCCTCGTCGGGCGGCAGGGTCAGGGAGGTGAAAATGCAGCCCAGGAACAGCCAGGAGCCGAACGCCCGGCTGACCAGATTGCTGTGCTTGCCCTGCCACCCCAACCCGGCGGCCTGGGCAAGAGGTTTTTCCATCACCGGTGCGGTATCGACAAAAACCTTCAATTCCCCGCCGCCATTAGCCTGCAGCCAGCGCGCCAGGGCCTTCAGGCGCTTTTTGACCACCACATGATAATCCTTGCGTCCCGCATAGACCGAGATATTGCCTTTGTCCCTCTGGTCCAGGCGCGGCATGGGGTCCAGATCGGGGCCATAGTTCAGGCCCAGCATGATGATGGAGCGGGCCTCGGGCCAAAGGGCATGGGGATGGCCGCGGCGCGCGGCCTTTGCCACCAGCCAGTCCATGTCGCCATGGCGGCCCAGGGCGAGGAACTGTTCCAGGCGGCGGCCTGCAAGGGGGCTGACATCCGCCGCCGCGATCCCGACCGCATCAAAGCCCACGGCCCGGGCCTCGCGGCGCAGGTTGGCGGCAAATTCGCGGCTGTCAGAAATCAAGGTCGGCATAATGCCGGGGCGGCGGCAGACCGGGCATGTGGTCCGCCAGGATAGCGCGGAAGGAGGGACGGGATTTTACCTTGGCATACCATTCCTTGGCGCCGGGATATTGATCCCAAGGCACATCGCCCAGATAATCGAGACAGGATAGATGTGCGGCGGCGGTAATATCGGCCAGGGAAAAAACCTCGCCGGCCAAGTAGTTTCGCCGCTCCACCAGATAACCGATATAATCCATGTGGTAGCCGATATTTTCCCGCCCCGCCCTGATCAGGTCGGAGCGCGGCTCTCCCATGCCCATGAAACGTTTCAACAGTTTCTCGCGCAGCAGAAAATCCGTCACCTCGGCATGGAACTTGCCGTCAAACCAGGCAATCAGGCGGCGGCATTCGGCCCGGTCCAAGGCGTCGCGGCCCAGCAAATCAGGCTCTGGCTGACAATCTTCGAGATATTCCACGATGGCCTGGCTATCGGCCAGCACGGTGCCGTCGGGTTCCGCCAGCACGGGCACCTGACCGGCCGGGTTCAGGGCCAGGAATTCCGGCCTGCGGTCCCAATACTTTTCCACCACGTAATCGGCCTCGAGGCCTTTTTCAAACAAGGCGATGCGCACCTTGCGGGAAAACGGCGACAGCCAGAAATGGTACAGAATGCGCATATGCTCAGACCAGGTAACAGCCCAGCGATTGGACCTGTCCCCACATAGCACCACCTAGCCCATCGTGACCACCACCTTGCCGACCACCTTGCGGTCCAGCAACAGTTGCATGGCCTCGATGGTCCGCTCGAAGGGCAGAACATGGGAGACATGGGGGTGCAGTTTTCCGGCGTTGGCCATGGCCAGCAGGTCCTCTTGCATCAGGCAGCCGGCCTCCGGGTCATGACGGCGAAACTCGCCGGCCCGGCAGCCGATAATGGACAGCCCCTTGATCAGGGCGTAATTCACCGACAGTTGCGGGATACGCCCGGAGGTGAAGCCCACGACCAGCAGCCGGCCGTGCCAGGCCATGCAGCGCAGGGACTGATCGAACACATCGCCACC
The DNA here is from genome assembly GCA_046582635.1 of Alphaproteobacteria bacterium. Classification (GTDB taxonomy): domain Bacteria; phylum Pseudomonadota; class Alphaproteobacteria. The sequence continues at coordinate 1,581 of JAYGEA010000088.1, read as the reverse complement.
CACCGGGTCATAAACCAGATCGACACCCCTGCCCCCCGTAATCTCCTTGACCCGGTCGCGGAATTCCCCCTGGCGGTAGTTGATGACATGATCGGCACCGTAGTCGCGCACCACTTCCAGTTTGCCGTCATCGCCGCCCGTGGCGATAATCCGGGCGCCGTGCAGCTTGGCAATCTCCACCGCCGCCAGGCCGACGCCGCCCGTCGCACCGTTGATCAACACCCATTCCCCGGCTTGCAACATCCCCCGCATCAACAGGCAATGATAGGCGGTGGCATAGGCGGTCATGAAGGCGGCGGCGGTGACATGATCGAACGGCTTTGGCGTCGGCAGCAGAACGGCGGCGTCCGCCACCGCCCTCTCGGCATAGCCGCCGGGGCGGATGCTCATCATCACCCGGTCGCCGGGTCGGACAGTCTCCACGTCCGAGGCCACCTCGATCACCTCGCCGGCCGTCTCCACCCCGGCGATGAACGGCAGCGCCGGCTTGTGCTGATAGGACCCCTGCACGGTCAGAATATCGGGAAAATTGATCCCCGCCGCCTTGATCCCGACCCTGACCTGTCCCGGACCCATTTCGGGTTCCGCCATATCCTCCAGGCGCAAAACGGACGGCGGCCCCAGCTCGCGGCAAACAATTGCTTTCATGATGTGGCTTTCATGCGGTTGCCATCTATTTCAACGTCATGGACAGTTCGACCAACGGCGTGGGCTCACCTGCATAGTTGCCCGGTCCCATCGCCTCCACCGCGTCTTGCAGGCGGCTGTCCAGCCCCATGAGGTGATCGGCAATGGCGATGATGCGTCGGTTCGGCTTGGCGTGGGGGGCGGCCCGGCGCAGGGCCTGGGCCGCTTCCAGTTCGCGGCCGGGATTGAACTGGCACAGGATCGCCAGGGCGGCTGCCGTTGAACGGCTGATCCCAGCATAACAATGCACGAACATCGTACCCCGCCGGTCCCAAACCCCGGCAAATTCCAGGAAATTCCGCACATGCTCCATGGTGGGTGCGATATCGCCCGCGTAGGACGCCGGCACGTCATCCACCTCAATATGCAGATGTTGGGCCGGGTCAATGCCCTTGGGCGTATCGGGCACGCCCTCGATACCCAGCAGGGACAGAATATGGGTCGCCCCCAGGGCCACCGCATGTTCCTCCATCGCCCGCCAGGAAGAAATATAGATCATGCCTGCCGCCCTCCCATGTTTACCATCACCGCTTAGAGTTTCTTAATCTGGCCCCGGTATGCTGTTCATCTATGTCACCGCGGGTGAGGAGTATAACGATGTCCGGCATCGTCGAACATTATCAAGGTCTGGCACAGAACCTGATCGAAAGTCTTGGCTATGATCAGGCCCTGCAAGTAGCCCAGCAATATGCCCGGTACGGCGTGGCCGAGGAAATCCACCGCCTCGGCGGCAAACACAGGGCTACACCGATCACTAGCTGTGAGTTCTCACGAGGTTGTTCATTCGATCCTCTTCTGAAAAGCTGATGTTTATGAAGACAGAAGCTCCAAGGAGAGAACCGAATGAACATGCATCACAATGCCCGCCTGACGCCGAAAGGTCGAGAGCTGTTG
>JAYGEA010000297.1:0-1981 GCA_046582635.1 Alphaproteobacteria bacterium | reverse complement strand
CTGCTTGCCGGCGACAACCAACATCGTCCGGGCGGAAATTTGCCCGATGGGGATGAAATCCCGGGGCAGAAAACCGACATCGCGAACGGCGGGTTGCAGGACATGATTGCCGACCGTGGTTACCAAAACCGTGTAACCATCCTTGGGCGCGTCCAGTACGGATCGCGTGGCAATTGTGCCGACGCCGCCAACCCGGTTCACCACCGCAATCGCCTGCCCCAGATGATTGGACATATAGCTCGCCGTCATCCGGCCGGTGATATCCGTACTGCCCCCCGCGGGCCAGGGCACCACGAAGGTAATGGGCTTGGCGGGATATTCCGCCGCAAAAACCGTTGTCGCCGTGGCGAAAAGTGCCGCCGCGCCGAGCGCCGATAGGGTCACATTTTGAACAAGTTTTCTCATTTCAACCTCCAAGTTGTTTTGTCTGACTGTACTTACACATACTAAAACTCTCCACTCCCGCCGCTTATAGCGGCAAGTCTAACGCAAATTTTGCAAGTTTGTCCTCATCCACCTCAATACCCAGTCCGGGTCCATCGGGGACCAGCGCGGTCTGTCCCTGCATGGGAAACGGCGCGGCAAGATAATCTTCGGCAATATGCTGCGGGCCGTTCAGATCCACCGGTGTTTCAATGCCATAGGCGGCATAAAGGTGTGCGGCCGCGGCGAAGCCGATGGGCGCGTCCATCAAACCGCTGCCGACCAGCTCCATGCCGGCGTTCAGGGCCAGGTCACACATTTGCCGGGCATAATAGATGCCCCCGGTTTTGGAGATTTTGATGGCCAGGCCCTCAATGGCGTCCCGGCGGATCATATCGATGACAAAGGGCAGGCCCATGGCCGCCTCGTCCAGGGCAATGGTGATGTGGGTCGCCGCAAGCAATTTCTTGGTGGCGTAGACATCGGCCATTGCGACCGGTTGTTCGATCAGCGTCACGCCCAAATTTTCAATGTGCCGGAGGAACGTCTGGGCCTGTTGCAGGGAATAGGCCTGATTGGCACCCGGCCAGACAAAACCGCCCTTCGCCGCTTCCACCACCGCCGTCATCATCTCGGCATCCAAGTCCGGGTCGTGGCCCACCTTGACCTTGAAGCCGGTGTAGCCCTCGGCCTTGGCTTTGCGGGTGATTTCCGCCGCCTTCTCCGGTGTCGGGGCCGAGACCAGGCGGCCAATTTCAACCCGGTCCCGGCGCCTCGCACCCAACCAGGATTGCAAGGTTATGCCCATCTTGCGGCAAATCAGGTCATGAATGGCCAGATCGATGGCCGCCTTGGCGACGGGCTGGCCCGGATCCAGGCCCGGGGCCAGATAATGCTTGATCGAGGTGTAACAGGACTGCGTGGTTTCCGCCGACCACCGCCGTGATGGCCCGGCCTCGCCCCAACCCACATCGCCGTCCTCGTCCGTGATACGGATCACGATGTTCTGCTTGCCCTCGGCCAAGGTGCGCGAGGCCCCGCGCGGCAGGGTCAAGACAGCCTTCAGTGGCATGACGATGGGGAAAAGATCAATGCTTTTGATTTTCATATTATTTTGTTTGCGGCCTCAATCGTAGTTCATGAACACGGGGCTGGCCCAGGCATTATGCCCATTGAACTGCCGCGCCCTGAGATAAATGTTTGAGGGGCCCCTACCGGCATTAAGATTGCCCGCATCCAGATCGACCGTGCCCCTGACCCGGCTGGCGGCGGCGGGGACCAGGCGGTGCCATTGGTAATTTTCCTTGGGGAAATAGCCGGTGCGCATGTTGTCGGAGCCGGCAAACAAATCGCCGACACGGCTGTTGCTGCGCTGCTCCGAAGGTGCGCTCATGTGCAAATCCAAGGTGGTTTGCGCGCTGCCTTCCAGTTCCAGGATGACGCTTTGGTTCGGGTTCTGCCGGTAGGCGCCCTTGCGTCCGGAATAGGATTGGATAGTCAGCGTGGTCTCAGACGTCTGTTCAACGCGGTGCCGGCGTTCTTCCACGAACGGCCCGGA
>JAYGEA010000360.1:0-7805 GCA_046582635.1 Alphaproteobacteria bacterium | reverse complement strand
CAACAGCTCTCGACCTTTCGGCGTCAGGCGGGCATTGTGATGCATGTTCATTCGGTTCTCTCCTTGGAGCTTCTGTCTTCATAAACATCAGCTTTTCAGAAGAGGATCGAATGAACAACCTCGTGAGAACTCACAGCTAGTCGAGGGGCCTGAATGGCCGTCCTAAACACGACGTATTTCTGAACCAGGACACTAACTTGGACTGCCGCCTGGTGCCGCGGCTCGGGGTGCGCCCATCCCTAAGCCGTTTCGGCCTTAAACGCGTCAAGCTGCCGCCGTACGCCGGCGATCATGCAGGCGAGATCGGACGTCAGCATCACCATGTCGAAACCGCGCTTCACGGCGCCCGCCGCAAACTCGGCGCTGGCACAATGCATGACGGCTTTTATGCCATGCTTATGCGCGGTCTCGAGGATCTTGTCGCAGGTGGCGAGATGGGCCGGGTCGGGATTATCGCCGCGCGGCTCCAGACCCAACGCGAACGACAGGTCGGCCGGTCCGATGTAAACGGCGTCGAGGCCGGGCGTGGCGCAGATGGCATCTAGGTTTGCCAGGCCCTCCTTCGTCTCGATCATGGCCATGATGACGATCTCGTCGTTGGCGTTGGCCTGGTAGTCGGCACCGCCGTATTGCGCGGCGCGTATGGGTCCCGACGAGCGCATGCCGACGGGTGGATAGCGGCACGCAGCCACCGCCATCGCCGCTTCCTCGGCTGTATTAACCAGCGGCACGATGATGCCGTAGGCGCCCAGGTCCAATGCCCGCATGATCGCCGCCGGCTCATTCCATGCGACGCGCACGACGGGGACCGTGTCCGTCTGCGATATCGCCTGCAACATGGGCCAAACGTTATTCAATTCCGTAGTGCCGTGCTGTAGGTCGATGCACAGGGCATCGAAGCCCTGACGCGCCATGACCTCGGCCGTGAACCCATGGGAAATGGAGAGCCAACCCAGGGACACGCTTTTCCCGTCACGCCACATCTGCTTGATCTTGTTCGGCCGCATACTCAAATCTCCAATGTTGTTTCCGCAGTTACGTGTTCAAGTTTTATTCTTTTTAGAATTGCCAAGACCCGGACGCAATACAGAATTCGACTATGGCGGCAGAATGCCGCCAACAAATGGATCGCACGTCGCCAAATAAAATAACCCGCCATGAAAATTCTGTGGGGAAAGTTCTATGGGGAAAGATCTATGGGTCGCGGCCGCCGAGAGCTTCGAGTTTGTCGTTCATCCGCCGCATGCCCTTGAGCCAGCGATCCAGATCATTGGTCTTGAAGTTCATCCAGGTTTGCGCGATCTCGTCCGTGAGGATCAGGAAGCGCTCTTCCTCCACCGCACTGACGACTTGTTCGGCCACTTCTTCGGGTTCCTTGATGGGTCCGGCGACATTGGAGGCGAAGGGTTTGTCCGTATCCCCCAACATGGGCGTGCGCACGCCCAGGGGCGCCAGCAAGGAAACCCGGATACCCTGATGATGATGGGTGACGGCAAGATATTCCGCCAGGCCCACCACCGCATGTTTGGATACGGTATAGGGCAGGTTGCCGTGGGACATCAGAATGCCGGCCATGGAGGCAGTGTGCAGCAGATAGCCAGCACCCCGTTCGATCATCCCCGGCAGCACGGCGCGCACTGCATAGACGTGGGCCATGAGATTGACCTGCCATTGATCGGCCCAGACCGAGAGGTCCGTATTGAGGATTTCACGGCCCGAATTGATGCCCGCGTTGTTGAACAGGATATCGACCGGGCCATAGGCCTCTTCCACTTTCGCGACCAGGGCGTCGACCTCCCCCTCGTCGCCCACGTTGCAGCCGATGCCCAGGCCGCCGAATTCAGCCGCGACCGCGTTGGCGCCGTCACCATTCAGATCGGCCACAACCACCTTGGCACCGCGGGCGGCGAAATTCCGGCAACAGGCCGCGCCGATCCCCGATGCACCGCCCGTAACGACGGCGACCTTGTCCTGGAACTGCATGTGGCTTTACTTCCTTGCGGCGAGAAGGCGGACGCCCTCGGCACCGACACTTTCGGCATGGGGAATATTGGCCTCCAGCGAGAAGGTATCGCCAGCGCGGCAGGTCACCACGCCGTCTTCCAGGGTGACTGAGATTTCGCCGTCCATCACCAGCACGGAGGCGCCGAAATCATGGGTATGGGTATCCCGCGCATAGCCGGCCTCATATTCGCTGACGCTGACGTCGCCATAGCCGTCTTGTTTTATTTTTTCCCGAAACGCCGCTTCATCCATGATGCTATCCTCATTGAGTTAAGATTAAATCCTAGCTTAACCTGCCCGGCTTGGGTGTACAATCGGGCAAACAGAGAGATAGGGAGAGAACTATGAAATTCGGTGTCAGCATGCCAATCCGGGGGCCCCTGGCCAATTCCGCCAACATCCGCACCCTGGCCGCGCGGGCCGAGGAACTGGGTTACGAATACCTGACCGTGTCAGACCATATTGTGGTGCCGACGGAGATCGACTCCTCTTATCCCTATTCCGAGACCGGCGATTTCCCCTGGTCCGAAGGGGGTGATGTGGAATGCATGGAGCAGTTCACCCTGCTGTCATGGTTGGCCGGCATCACCTCCAAAATCCGGCTGTTGACCTCCGTCACCGTGGTGCCCCATCGTAACCCACTGTTCATGGCCAAATCCCTGGCCACTCTGGATCAATTGACCGATGGCCGCATCACGTTCGGTTGCGGTGCCGGCTGGATGCGGGAAGAGTTCGAGGCTTTGGGCCTGCCGCCCTTTGAGGCCCGCGGCCAGGTGACCAATGAATATATTGCCGCCATCAAGGCGGTCTGGACCGAACGGCGCCCGGTCTATGACGGCGACTTTGTAAAATTCGACAAAATCGGCATGGATCCAAAACCGGTGCAAGACCCCCACCCGCCCATCTGGATCGGCGGCGAAAGCGCCCCCGCCATGCGCCGCACCGTGGCCCTGGGCGATGTGTGGTACCCCTTTGGCTCCAACCCGAAATTCCGCATGGATACGCTTGAAACCTATAAAACCCGCGTCGCCCGCCTGCACAGCCTGGCGGAAGAGGCCGGCCGCGATCCCGCCTCCATCGGCCTGGCTTACAACTGCGCCTTCCATTCCGCCGTGGAACAGACGCACATTGACGGCGGCCGCCTGATCTGCACCGGCAGCGCCCAACAGCGGGCCGAGGATATCAACGCCTTTGCCCAGGCCGGCACCACGTCCATGATCATGAACCTGGTCGCCAACGATCTGAACGAAATGCTCGACCGCATGGAAGAATTCGCCACGGGCGTCGTGCCGCTGGTATAGACTGCAAAGAAAAGCATAGAGGAGACGCGGGCGATGGACATCAAGGTTTCAGACAACAATTGGATCGGCAAGCGGACCATTCGCCCGGACGGGGCGGACAAGGTCACGGGGCGGGCGACATTTGGCGCCGATTTTACCCAACCGGGCATGTTGTGGGGCAAGGTTTTGCGCAGCCCCCATCCGCACGCGATCATCACCTCCATAAACCTGGACAAGGCCGCCGCCCTGCCCGGCGTCCGCGCGGTGATGCGCGGCGATGACCTGGCGGATATTCCCCTAGACAAACCGCTGATGGTCGGGCCCGCCGACATGCGCTTTGTCTCGCGCAATGTCATGGCCCGGGACAAAGTCCTGTACGCCGGCCACGCTGTCGCCGCCGTGGCGGCCACCTCGTCGCGGATTGCCCGGGACGCCCTGGCCTTGATCGAGGTCGAATACCAAATCCTGCCCCATGTTATCGACGTGGAGGAGGCCATGCGGGCGGATGCCCCGATACTGCACGATTTCCTGCGCACGGGCGGCGTGACGCCGAAGCCCGAAGTGGCCTCGAACATCGCCAACCGCCTGGAATTCAAGATCGGCGATCTCGACGCGGGCTTTGCCGCCGCCGACGTCATCGTGGAACGCACCTATCGCACCAAACCCATTCACCAGGGCTATATCGAACCCCACGCCTGCCTGGTCAGCCTGGCCCAGGACGGCCAGGCCACGATCTGGAGCAGCAGCCAGGGCCACTTCATGGTGCGCAACGCCACCGCCAAGCTGACCGGCATGTCCGTGGCCGACATCCGCGCCATCCCGACGGAGATCGGCGGCGGCTTCGGCGGCAAGACCATTGTCTATCTGGAACCCCTGGCCATGGTGCTGGCGCGGAAATCCGGCGCCCCGGTCAAGATGGTGATGAGCCGGGAGGAAGTCTTCCGCGCCACGGGGCCCACCTCGGGCTCGTGGAACAGTGTCAAGATCGGCGCCACCAAGGACGGCAGGATCACCGCCGGGTCGGCCACCTTCCGCTTTCAGGCCGGCGCCTTTCCGGGCGCGCCCGCGCGGCCCGCGGCCATGTGCGCCTTTGCCCCCTATGACATCGAGAATGTGGAGACAGTCGGCATCGACGTGGTCATGAACCGGCCCAAATCCAATGCCTACCGGGCGCCCGGCTCTCCCATCGCGGCCCATGCGGTGGAAACGACGATGGACGAGCTGGCCGACGAACTGGGTATCGACCCGGTTGAATTCCGCCTGGCGAACGCCGCCAAGGAAGGCTCGAAAGCGGCCTACGGGCCCACTTTCAAGAAAATCGGCTTCGTGGAAACCCTGGAAGCGGCCAAGGAGCATCCCCACTATTCCGCCCCCCTGGGGCCGAACCAGGGGCGGGGCGTTGCCTGCGGCTTCTGGTTCAATGTGGGCGGGGAGTCCAGTGCGCAACTGAACATCAACGAGGACGGCACCGTCACCGTCATCACCGGGCACCCGGACATTGGCGGCAGCCGCGCCTCCATGGTCAACATCGCGGCGCAAATGCTGGGCATTGATTACAATTTGGTTCGGGCCCAGATCGGCGATACCAATTCGATCGGCATTTCGGCCACCACGGGCGGCAGCCGCGTAACCTTCGCCGCCGGCATGGCGGTGACGGATGTCACCAACAAGGTCATCGATACCCTGCGCGACCGCGCCGCCAAGATCTGGGATATCGATGTGGAGGCGGTGGTCTGGAAAGATGGCGAGGCCCGGCCCGCCGGCACCAACGCCGGTGAGTTCGAACCGCTGTCCCTGGCTGAGCTGGCCGCCCAGGCCAATGCCACCGGCGGCCCCATCAATGGCCAGGTCTCCATCAACGCCCAGGGTGCGGCCCCGGCCTTCGCCACCCATATCTGCGATGTGGAGGTGGACCGGGACACCGGGCGGGTCGATATCATCCGCTACACCGCAATCCAGGACGCCGGCCGGGCCATTCATCCCAGCTATGTGGAAGGGCAGATCCAGGGCGGCGTGGCCCAAGGCGTCGGCTGGGCCCTGAACGAGGAATATATCTACGATGCGGACGGACAGCTGGAAAACCCCGGCTTCCTGGATTACCGCATGCCCATCGCCTCCGACCTGCCGATGATCGACACGGTGGTGGTGGAGGTCCCCAACGATGCCCACCCCCACGGCGTGCGCGGGGTTGGCGAAGTGCCCATCGCGCCGCCCATGGCGGCGGTGGCCAACGCCATTCAAGACGCCGTCGGCCTGCGCCTGGATGATCTGCCCATGTCGCCGCCCAAGGTTTTGGCGGCATTGGAAGGGGACGACTAGCTGCGCGACCAGCCATCCAGAATGGCCCGCAACGCGGCGACGAAGGCCAGGGGCTGGTCCAGCATGACGTGGTGATGGGCCTCAGGGATTTCCACCAGGGGCGCGCTTGAGCCCATCAGCTTTGACATATAGGCCGCCGTGCGACGGGTGACGAGGGCGCTGTTTGCGCCGTATATCAGGGCGGCGCGGCAATTCAGGGCACGCAGCTCTTCATTATAGGGTTCGCCGAAGCGGCGGGAGCCCATGACGTCGGGATCGAATTTCCAGGTCCATCCCTGTTCCGTCTCTGTGATCGAGGTGCGGGCGATGTAGTCGGTGATATAAGTATTCTCACAATTCTGCGGCGGCATCAGGCGAAAACGGGCTCGTGCGCTCGCCTGATCGGGATAAAACTTCTGACCGTTCTTTTTGGATTCCGGCGGCTTCGGGATGGCATCGCCGTCCGGGTCCTGCACGGGGGAATCCACAATAACCGCGCCCGACAACTTCGCGCCATGCTCGGCGCCATATTTCATTGTCATCAGGCCGCCGAAACTGTGGCCGACGACCAGGGGCAACAGGCCCAACCCGCCGTCTTCCAAAACAGTGCCAATTTCCTTGGCCCAGGTCTCGGGCAAATAATCTTCGCGCCGCCCACTGTCGCCCATGCCGGAAAGATCAATCGCCGCTACCCGGTGGCTTTCCGCAAAGAATGGCGCGATGAAGCGCCACCAGTTGGCGTGCGCGCCGCCGCCATGCACGAAAAACAGGCCGGGCCGGTCATCGTGCCTGGCGGCCGGGCCCTCGAACCAGGTCAGATAATGAATGCGGCAGCCGTCCACGTCCACGAAATGGGATTGGGTCGGCATATCAATAGCGCGGCGAAACCAATCGGGGGTGGGCGGTCGACCGTCATCGGACATCGTGAAAATAACCCTCTGAAATTTTTGCTCTGCCGACACATATACCGCATTAATTCAGAACCGCCATTTGACTATTGCCCGGTCAATTGAGAGATTGCCCGGTCATGTCGTAATTTTTGTGCCCTTCGGGAGTTGAGCCTATCAATCATCACAAATTCATGAGCCTGGCGGAGGCGGTTTCGACCCACGTGCAGGATGGCTGCAAGATCGTGCTGGGCGCGGCGTTGGAGAACGCGGTGCCGTTTGCCGCGACCCACGAATTGATCCGCCAGGGCCGGCGCGAGTTGACCATGATCGCGCCGATCTCGGACATTTCCACCGACATGCTGATCGGGGCCGGTTGCGTCCGGGAGGTCACCGGCGCCTGGGTCGGCAATGTTTCGGGCGGCATGGGGCATAATTTCCGCCGCGCGGCGGAAAAGGGCCTGCCCCATCCCATCAAGATCAATGATTATTCCAACTTCACCATCGGCATGGCGTTTTTCGCCGGCGCCTACGGCCTGTCCTATGTGCCGGTCAAAACCATTCTGGGGTCGGACATCATGAAATCGAACCAGGACATCAGGTTGGCGGAAGATCCCTATACCGGCGAGCCCGTGGCCCTGATCCCGGCCCTGAAACCCGATGTGGCCTTTTTAGTGGTGCAGCGGGCCGACAAGGCGGGCAATTCCCACATCTGGGGCTCCACCGGCCTGACCCAGGAAGCCTCCATCGCCGCCAACAAGATCATCGTGCTGGCGGACGAGATTGTCGAGCCGGAGGTCATTGCCTCCGATCCCAGCCGGGTGCTGATCCCCGGCTTCGGCGTCGATGCGGTCTGTCATGTGCCGGCGGGCTGTCATCCCGCACCCTTGATCGGCAAATGGCGGCGGGACAACGCCTTTTTCCATCACTACCACAAGGAAACCCGCGACCCCGAGGGCTTCGAGCGCTGGTGCGACGAGTGGGTGCGCGATCTGGCCGATCACGAAGCCTACCGCGCCAAGTTGGGCGGCGAGCTGGAAGAGTTACGCATTTTGGGCGATGTGCCCTCCGCCCCCGCCAACTACGCGACGGAGTAAAGCAATGACCCAAGATTATTCCACACAGGAATTAATGATCATCGCCGCCGCCCGGCAAATCGCCGATGGCGAACGCATCTTCGTCGGCATGCGCCTGCCCATTACCGCCTATGGCGTGGCGCGGTTAACCCATGCCCCCAACGCCGTTGGCCTGTTTGAAAGCGGCGTGGCCCGGTACGAGCCAGCCGAAGGCATGCTCTACACCATGTGCGACGGCCCCAACCAATTGGGCGCGGCCT
>JAYGEA010000352.1:0-2812 GCA_046582635.1 Alphaproteobacteria bacterium | reverse complement strand
GCCCCCCAGACTCTATTGGCACCCATTAATGGTACCCTTTGGGTGGTTGGGCCGGGGGAGCGGGTGGCACGGTCCTTAGTCACGAGATAGGTAACACATTTACGTCACGACATAGGTATCCAACGGCTTGTGCAGGGCAGCAGGATCACGCCGGCGATCAGCCGCAGGGGCGGCGCCTCACCCATGATGCGCGAGAGAAAGGGTATTTGTTGAAACTCGGTCAGGGGATGGGTGGAATAATGGAAGCCCTTCATGATGGAGTTAAAGCCCAGCTTTTCGGCCCAGCGCACCTGTTCCAGAATCTCCCGCCAATGTTGCGCTGCATCGCCCCCCACCGGAAACTGCCCCCGGTTCATCAAGCCGAACTGGATCATGTGTCGGGTTCCTTTCCGTCGCGGCGACGATTTTTATTACGGCGACGGTATACTTATATAAATACACGTAATCATAACATTATTGTACAGTTGAGTTTATATAAGTATACCGTCATAATATTAAAAATTCGTCAGGAGAAAATTCGATACAAAACCGTGCCGCGCGCCACCAGGCGGCCGCTGGCGGGATCGGCGACTTCGACGTCGTTCCAATACATTTCGTTGTCGCGGTAGCCGACGTTGCCGTAGGCGACCAGATCGCCCCTTGGCGGCGGGGCGAAGACCTGCGCCTGGATCGAGGGCGTGGAAGCCTTGAATTTGCCCAAACCGGTGATGGACCACGAACACATGGGGCCCGCCGTATCCAATAACGCCAGGGCCGCGCCCTCGTGCACGCCGCCGTCCAGGTCGCCATTGCCCTCCCGCCAGGGCATGATCAGGCGGACGCGGCCGTCGCGCATGAAGTCCATGGCGATACCGCGGCCGCCGATGAAGGGATTGCCAGCGATGCGTTCACCCATGAAACCGGGGTCGACCTCTCCATCGTCACCCTTGGCCAGCGGCGCCTCCACCGCATCGCGGCCCTGGCGACCGCGCACGGCGATGGCGCAATTGGCGATGGCCTTGCCTTCGTCCGTGGTCACGTCCACGGCCAGGAAGCACAATTCCTTGCCCCGGCGCAGCAGGCGGGCGATGGCGTTGATATCCTCGCCAATGGCGGCGGCCAGATAGTTGATCTGGAAATCCATGGTGTGCCAGGGCCCGGTGTCGGGCCCCAGGACACGGCGGGCCAGGGCATGGGCCGCCGTGACGGAGGCCGAGGCCGCGACGCCGCCGTGCAGGGCATTGCCCGGATTGGCGTTGGCCTCGGCAAAGGGCAGACGGATGGTTGCCGCTTCGTCCTCAATGGCGGCCAGGGTCATGCCCAGGGCCTGGCCGTAGGCGGATTGATCGACCCAGTCTTGAATGCTGTTTGTCATGCTGCTGCGAAACCTTTACGCCATATTCGGAATTAAACAGGAATGGATGGATTCTTCGTTCGGTATTTCACGGGCCAGAACCTGAATGGCCCGCTCCGCCTGGCGCAGATCAAAATTGTGGGTGTGCATCATTTCCAAGGGCGCGGTGCCGGATTCGATCAGGTTGATGGCTTTCTCGTAACCGGTTGAGGTCACGCCGATCACGCCCTTGATGGTGATCTCCTTCATCATGATCTTGTCGGAGACGAAGCCGGGGATGTTCTTGTACCCCTTCATGCCAGCCAACACGATGGTGCCGCCCGAGCGCACATAACTGAGAGATTCCGCCGCCGGCTCCACCGCGTAGGAAGTCACGTCGACGACAATATCGGCGCCCTTGCCCCCTGTAAGCTCCTTGATCCGCTGTTTGGCGTTTTCGTTCTCCACATCGATGGTGTGGTGCGCCCCGAACGCCCGCGCGATGCGTAGCTTTTCCGTATCCGCCGCCAGTCCGGTGACGATAATTTTGCGCGCGCCGGCATCCTTGCAGGCCAGCACCGAGGCCAGGCCCCGCTGGCCAGGGCCCAGGATCACCACCGTGTCGCCGGGCCCGGTGCCCGGCACTTCCACGGCCCAGCGGTAGCCGGCACCTAAGGGATTGAACATGACGGCGATTTCCGGCGCCAGGTCCTTGTCCATTTTGTGCACGATGGAGTTGCCGTGCACGAACATATATTCCGAATAAGCCCCCCACAGGCCCGGTTCGTCGCTGAGCGGGATATAGGAATAGATGCGCCGCTCGTCGCACAGATGATAGCGCCCGCCCAGGCATTGGCTGCAGAACCGGCATGACAGCATGGTCTCCACCGCGATGCGGTCGCCCACATCGACGCCCCAGCGCCGGGCCGCGCGGTCGCCGATGGCCTCGACAATTCCAAGCGGTTCGTGCCCCGGCACCGCCGGTATGGGCGCGCGGATGACGCCCTCGTATTGTTCATAGTCGCTGCCGCAGGTGCCGCAGGCCTCTACCCGCAGCAGGGCGCTGTCTTCGTCAATCTCGGGGATCGGCAGACTTTGTGCCTCCAAGGTGCGCGGTGCGGTCTGCACCATTGCTAGGCTGGTTCGTTGCGCCATTGAATTTACTCCCTTCGGTACCGGTGGCGGACAGTCTAACGTAATTTTTTCTAACAAGCGTTCGTTTTTTGTTGTGTGTGCGCTCGGAACCCGGCACCTTGCATGGGAATAAGAGTGTTTGAGGAGGACGTCATGACGGAACCAAGAGTGCCTATGTTGGACGCGGACGAGGCACGCGCCATCGGCAAGGAAGTGGGCGTACCCTCCACCATGGCGGGCCTGAACGTCTTTCGCATTCTGTCCCAGCACCCCGCCCTCTCGGGCGTGATCGCCAAGCAGTTGGCCATGTTGTTGTACCGGGGCAACAAGGTGGATGACCGCCTGCGGGAATTGATCATCATGCGC
>JAYGEA010000252.1:0-4238 GCA_046582635.1 Alphaproteobacteria bacterium | reverse complement strand
ATCAACCAATGGCCGGGACTTGCCAAGCCGGCGTGCCTGTGGCTCATAGTAAGAAAAAAGCAGTTGGAGGATAGGTTCGTCATGGGTGCGCTTGCAGGCATCAAGGTGGTGGAGTTCGGCAACGGCGTCGCGGTTGGCTATTGCGGTGCCCTTCTGGCCGTCTGTGGCGCCGAGGTGATCAAGGTGGAAGCACCGGGGCGGGGCGACACGGTGCGTCATCTGCCCCCTTTTGGTGAAGGTGTCGCCGCACCCGAGGCCAGCGGCCTGCATGCCTTTTTGAGCGTGGGCAAGGCCTCGATTACCATTGATTTGGGCCAGGAACAGGGACAGTATTTGGCCCGGCGCCTTGCCGCCGGCGCCGATGTGGTCTTGGAAGCGCTTGGCTCCGGCGCCGCCGATGCGCTGGGCATTGGCTATGACAGGTTGCATGCCGCCGCGCCAAAACTGATCATGGCCGCCTTGAGCTGGTTCGGCAATGACGGCCCCCGCCGGGACTGGGCGGGCAGCGATGCCATCGCCCAGGCCCTGGCCGGCTTCATCTACCCGATCGGGCAAAAGGACGGCCCGCCGATTATTCCAGGCGGCTATGGGGCGCAGATCACCGGTGGCCTGACGGCCTTCATCGCGGTCATGGCCGCCCTGATCGGCGGGCAATCCGGCGCGGATTCTGACGAGTGCGGCGTCCTGATCGACCAATCGATCCATGAGGCGCAAACCACCTATACCGAAACCGCCGGTGTGCGCACCGCCTATGACGGGGTCCGCTCCGTACGCAAGGGCCTGAATAAATTTACCCCCACCTATCCGCAAACCATCTATCCCGCCGGCGATGGCTGGATCGGCGTGACCGCCCTGACACCGGCGCAGTGGTTCGCCTGTTGCGATCTGATCGGGGCGCCGGAATTGTTCGATGATCCGCGCTTTGCCACCTCCGCCGCGCGGAATGCCAATGCCGACGAGCTGGATACATACCTGGTACCGCTGTTTGCCAAGCGCCCGGCCCTGGAGTGGTTTCACGAGGGACAGGCCAAACGCATTCCCCTGGCCCCGGTACCGACCATGGCGGACCTGGCGGAGCTGGATCATTTCCAGGCGCGGGAGGTCCTGGCGAAATACGAGCATCCGGATTTGGGTTCGTTTTCGGCTGCCGCCATTCCCTGGAAACTGGCGGCGACGCCCCTGCGGAAAGGCGGCGCGGCACCCCGCCTTGGCCAGGATACCCGCGATGTTCTGAGAGCGGAGTTGGGTCTTGGCGACCATGAATTGTCCGCCCTCGCCGCCGTTGGCGCCATTGGCCTCGGGGGGAGCGGCTCATGAGTGGACCAGTGAGTGGACCGGCCCCCCTGCGCGAAATTCGTATCGTTGATCTAACCATGGGCTGGTCCGGCCCCCTGGCCACGCGGCATCTGGCGGACCTGGGCACGGAAGTGATCAAGATTGAATCCTGCGGCTATCCCGACTGGTGGCGCGGCTGGGAAAATACCCCCGAGGCCCTGGCCAACCGCGAGCACGAGAAAAGCCCCGCCTTCAACCAGATCAACCGCAACAAACTGGGTGTCACGATCGATTTGACCCACCCGGACGGCCGAGAGATGGCCCTGAAACTGATCGCCCGGGCCGATGCGGTGATTGAAAACCAGGCCAAGGGCGTGATGGAAAAACTGGGCCTGTCGCTGCCAGACATGCAGGCGGTGAACCCCAGTATCATTTGGCTGTCCCTGCCGGCTTTCGGGGCCGAGGGGCCTTGGTCAAGCTATCGCGGTTATGGCTCCACGGTTGAACATGGTGCCGGTTTGCCGCACTTGACGGGCGATCCCGATGGCCCGCCGGTGCAGACCCACGTGGCATATGGCGATGCCTGCGGCGGCCTGAATGCGGCGGCCGCCCTATTGGTGGGACTGTTCCATCGCCGGCGCACGGGCCAAGGGCAGCGCATTGAGCTGTCCCAGGTTGAGGGCATGTTGCAACTGGGTGTCCACGGCCCCATAGCGCAAGGCCTGACCGGCGCGCCGCCGCTGCGCATGGGCAACCGGCATCCGGTCTTTGTGCCCCAGGGCATCTTTGCCTGTCTGGAACCCGATACTTGGCTGGTGATCTCCATCACGGACGATGCCATGTGGCCGGCCTTGTGCGCAGTCATCAACCGGCCCGATCTGGCGGGCGATGGCGCACTGGCGACAGCCGCCGGGCGACGGGGACGAGAGGCTGCGATCAAGGCGGCCATCGCCGCCTGGACCCGGGACCAGACCGCCGCGGACGCCATGGGCGCGTTGCAGGACGCCGGCGTCGGCGCCGGCGTGGCGCAACGGCCCACCGACATGCTGCGGGATGACAGCCATGTGCAGCGCGGTTTCTGGCAACAGCTGGATCGGGAGGTTGTGGGGCCGAAACCCCATCCCGCCACGCCCTATCGGTTCAATGGCGCGCGGGGGCCCATGAAAACCCCAGCACCCCTGTTGGGGCAGCACAATGAGAAAATCCTGGGCGGAATTTTGGGTTTGAGCGGCGAGCAGCTGGCCGCACTGGAGGCGGCCGGCATTATTGGCACCCAACCGATTGCACGAACGCGGCCAGGCAAAGCGGCACCCGAGGGTTAGCACCATGACAACGACCACGCTCTACCAGCTCACGGCCATCGAGGCGGTGACGAAACTGCGGGCCGGCGATATTTCGCCGCTGGAGCTGATTGACGCGGCCGAGGCGCGTATCAGGGCGGTCGAGCCTGACATCAATGCCCTGCCCACCCTCTGCCTCGACCGTGCCCGGGCCCATGCCAGGCGGCTGATGGCGGGGCAAGACCGCGAGGAGGAAGATGAACCCGGCTGGCTGGCCGGCCTGCCCGTGGCGATCAAGGACCTGGCCGACGTGGCCGGCGTCCGCACCACATATGGCTCGCCCATATTCGCCGACCATGTGCCCGATGCCTCCCACCCCCTGGTGCAGCGGATCGAACGCAAGGGCGGCATTGTTATTGGCAAATCCAATACGCCGGAATTCGGCGCCGGCGGCTCTACCTTCAACGAGGTTTTCGGCAAGACCCACAACCCCTGGAATACCGCCCTCACCCCCGCCGGCTCCACGGGCGGCGGGGCGGCGGCGTTGGCGGCAGGGGAGATCTGGCTGGCCCATGGCAGCGATCACGGCGGCAGCCTGCGCCGGCCCGCCACCTACTGTTCCGTGGTCGGCCTGCGCCCCTCGCCGGGACGGGTGACCCGGGGTGTGGTCAACACCATGTTCTCGCCCCTGTCCGTACAAGGCCCCATGGCCCGCAACGTCCCCGACCTGGCCCTCTTCCTGGATACCATGGCCGGCTTCTGCCCCGCCGATCCGCTTACGTTCGAAGCGCCGGAAACCTCCTTCAGCGCGGCGGTGGCGCAAGCCCCCCGGCCCGGCCGGGTGGCCTACGCCCCGACCATCGGCCAATCACCCGTGGACCGGGAAACCAGAGAGCTGTGCCGCGCGGGGATGGGGATCTTCGAAGACCTGGGCTGGACGGTGGAGGATATCAGCATCGATATCGCAGCGGTGGAGGAGACCTTCCTTGCCTTGCGATCGCAGCAGTTCGTCATTGACCGGGAGTTGCAGTTGCAAAGCCACGGCAACCAGATCAAGGCGGACATTATCTGGAACACCGAACTGGGATTGGCGCAGTACACCTCCGATCTGGCCCGCGCGGAGAGGGCCCGGGCTGATTTGTACCGCCACTTCATGGCCCTGTTCGCCGATTACGACCTGATCGTGACGCCCGGCGCCAACACCCCGGCCTTCGACGTCAACCTGCGCCACCCCGACGCCATCGACGGCGTCAAGTTGGAACACTACATGGCTGCATCGACCCTGACGGCGGCCATAACCCTGTCCGCCGCCCCTGCCCTGTCCCTGCCCTGCGGCTTCGACCAATACGGCCGCCCCGTCGGCCTGCAGGTGGTCGGCCGCCCGCGCGGCGAAGCGGCACTGCTTGCCGCCTGTGCCCAGTATGAAGGAAAAAGCGGATTATCGGCCAAGGTGCCCATCGATCCCCGAGAGGGCACCGTGCCGCAGCCATGAACCCATGCGCCGTGCTGCTAGAGCGGAAAATATGGTGCCGGCGACAGAAGTCGAACCCGTGACCTATTGATTACAAATAAAGAACTCTACGAAAATAATCAATAATATAAATAGGTTACTCTACAATAATTAGTCGTGTAAATGTATTGTAAATATTTACAGATGATAAAAATTCTAACCAACCCGTATTA